>CAYMWD010000102.1:0-4096 GCA_964394025.1 uncultured archaeon
TAAATTTGAAACCATTTTACTTGTATTATAAATTTCTTTAAGATTGATTCCTGTTTCAGCATTAAAAATATTTTTTCGCGAATAAATATTCATCACAACTTCTTCCAAAGCAGCATTACCTGCTCTTTCACCAATACCATTTATGGTGCATTCAATTTGCGAAGCACCTGCTTCAATTGCTGAAAGAGAATTTGCAACAGCCAAACCAAGATCATTATGACAATGCGAAGAGATTGTTATTGACTCATTATAATTTGGAACATTTTCAATAATTCCTTTTATAATTTCGCCAAATTCTTTTGGCTGAGTATATCCAACAGTATCAGGAATGTTCAAAGTGGTTGCACCGGCATCAATTACTTTTTCAAGTACTTTGTGCAAAAATTTTGGTTCGCTTCTGCCCGCATCTTCAGGAGAAAATTCAACATCACTAGTAAACTGAGATGCATACTTAACCCATTTCCCTGCTTCTTCAATTACTTTTTCAGGAGTCATTTTTAGTTTGTATTCCATGTGAATAGGCGAAGTAGCAAGAAATACATGAATTCTGGATTTTTTTGCAGGCTCAAGTGCTTTTGCAGCTGAATCAATATCTTCTTTTTTACAGCGCGCAAGTGAACAGATTATTGGTTTTTTTATTGATTCTGCAATTTCATTTACTGCATTAAAATCATCTTCACTTGCAAAAGCAAAACCAGCCTCAATAATATCAACATTCAATCTTTCAAGCTGTTTTGCAATCATAATTTTTTCATTATGATTAAGCGTAGCTCCAGGTGACTGTTCACCATCTCGCAAGGTTGTGTCGAATATTTTTATTCTTCTTACCATTGAAATCCCGTCTTTAAATCCCCTTTAAATCTAAAGACTTCTGAAGCTTTTGAAACCCGCACCCCAGAAGTCGAAAATATTTAAGGGTGCATTAAGCTAGCAACACTAGAACAATAACCAGAATAAGGCTAAGTGCTTTAATATTGCTTTTAAATTGCATAGAGTAATAATGTGCCTTGGAACTTTATATACTTTTGCAAAAAATCAAGTTTTTTTTACACTTTTATTCCTTTTTCACGCAAAGAATTAGTTTTTTTTATTGAACATTTTTCACATCTAAATTCAGGGTTTGCATAATTTCTTCTATCATAATCCGGCGCAAGAACTATCCTATATCCTCTCAAAGAATTTTTTTTACAATCAAAACACAATACATTTTCTTTAACTTCCCATAATACTGGAACTGTTTTTCCGGTGAATATCCATCTGTCAACCCAAAAGAAAATTATTCCCCCAATAAAATTCGCTATAAAAACCCCGAATAATTCACCCCCAAAAATTGTTACAATAGGGTACATTGTCAAACTAGTTAATTGCCAACGAAAAAGATACATCGCATATTTTTGAAATAATTTATCCTTTTTTTCTTCAAGTATTTTTTTATCAACCCAAAAAAAAAGCAAACCACCAATTAGATTTCCAATAACTACCCCAAATAACCCATTTCCTAAAAATGCTAGAACAAATGTAAGAAGTGGAGTTGAAAGTTGCCATCGAAATAAATAAAGAAAATATTTTGCAATAAATTCCTTCATTTTTACTCAGACCTTTTTCCTCTAATTTTTATGATTTTTTTGAAAAATAATACTATAAAAAGAAATATACTTGCAACAATCGCCATCAAATAATAGCCTACTCCGACAGCCATTCCTATTGCTGCTAAAACCCACAAATCAGCAGCAGTAGTTAATCCTTTGATTCTATCTTGACCTCTAAAAATTGCACCTGCGCCTAAAAACCCAATTCCCGAAACAATTCCTGCTGCAATTCTTGTTGAATCCGCAGAAGTAGTAGCAATAGAAATTGAAATAACCGTAAACAAAGTTGCACCAAGACAAACTAACATGTGAGTTCTAATACCCGCAGGCTCATTATCAAGTTCTCTTTCAAACCCGATTATTCCACCAAGCAATAATGAAAGAAAAACTCTAATCAGCATTTCAGATTCAGCAATCATTTAAATCATTTTTATTAAGTTCTAGCTAATATAAATATTTATTGAAATGCTTTTTTTTAAAAAAATTAATTAAAATTTTAATAATTAAAAGCCCTCTTTTCTTTGTCTTTTTATTTGCTCATAAATTTCTTCAGCTAACATTTCAGCAATATAAGGAACAGGCTTTACCCATGCTTTGCCATCAAAATAAGTAACTGAAGTTTTATTGACTTCGTATTGGCCTTTCATTTGATATCTGCAAGTATATTCCGTATTGCCAAGCGAAATTTCAATTTCTCTTTTCCCACCTTTCACTGAACGAGTTTTCCTATTGCCTTCAATTTCATTTTTTAATTTGAAAACATCAGTAATTTCTTTTTGTTGTTTTAATCTAGCTGAAAGTTCTCTGCTAAAAGAAATTATATTTGATTTGTCTATTTTTAATGTTCTTGAGGGCTGATTGACTTTCATTGCATAAAAATTATCTGAATCAATTTCACCTTTTTTATCTCTTTTAAAAATACAAACCCACAAATCACCTAACCCTGACAAATAAGTCCCAGTAAAATATCCACTTGAACCAACTCGATAAATTTTTCTTGACTCTTTAATTGTTTCAATTACTACAGGACTTAAGGCACCAATTTCTTTAAACACAGAATCAAGCTGAGTAGTTAATTTTTCTCTTTTAACTGGAGTTTCTGGTTTTACTTTTTTTCTTTCATATTTTCCTTCAATATAATCTAACAAAACTTTACTAGCAAATCTAAATGGCGCAGGATGATCTAAAAGAATACTAACTGATTTTCGAGGAATTTTTCCTTCACGCGCAAGTGCAAAAAAAGTTCTAAAATTACCCGCCCACTTTTTTCTTTCTTCACCTTTAAGAGATCTTAAATAAGTAACCCTTGCTTGCCTATGTTCATTTTCAAAAAGAAGTTTAGAAATAGTTTCTTTTTTTGGTCTCGGCATATAATAGATAAAGCAAAGTGAAATTTAATTCTTTCACTTTACATAATCAAGCCATTTTTCATATTTAGGAATTTTGCCATGAATTGCATCAGCATATTTTGCAATTAGTTTTTTTGTGATTGGACCTGGTTTTCCCGAACCAATTGCATTGTTGTCTATCTCGCGTACAGGAGTTGCTTCCGCTGCTGTTCCAGTGATAAATACTTCATCGGCTTTATAGAGTTGATCGCGATTAAATAACTCTTCTCTCACCTCAATACCGATGTCTTTTGCAATAGTCATCATTGACTTTCTTGTGATTCCATCAAGAGTGTTGTCAGTAGGCGGAGTAATAAGCACACTATCTTTTAGCATGAAAAGATTTTCTCCAGTGCATTCTGCAACATTTTCTTTTAAATCAAGAAGAATTGCTTCAGCATAACCAGTATTAAGCGCGTCAATTTTTGCAATAGTGCTGTTAACATAATTACCGCAAACTTTTGCATGAGTAGGCATTATATTGGTAGGCGGTCTTATCCAAGAACTTATTTTCATTCTAATGCCATTATTTATTCCTTCATCACCCAAATAAGCACCCCATGGCCAAGCAGCTATTCCAACATCAACTTTGCAGTTTACTGTCGAAAGCCCCATATTTCCATAACCAAAAAAAACCAATGGGCGAATATAACATTCTTTAAGTTCATTTTCTCTTACTACTGCAAGAGTAGCCTCATTAATCTCCTCTTCAGAAAAAGGAATTTTCATATTCACAACACTTGCTGAATAAAAAAGTCTTTTTGTATGGTCTTTTAATCTAAAAATTGCAGGGCCTTTTGGAGTATTATAACATCTAATTCCTTCAAATACTCCTGTACCGTAGTGAAGTGTATGAGTAAGAAAGTGCACTTTAGCATCTTTCCATTCAACCATTTTTCCGTTCATCCAAATAAACTTTGTTTCTTCCATAAAACCACAACAAAATACAATAAAAAATACTTTTTAATAGATGCTTTATTTTTTGTTTTTAAAATAAAAGTAAAACGCTGAACCAATTAAAAAAAGTATTACAATCGGCATTACAATATAAAGTATAATAAATGCAATTGGAAAATTAATTTCAGTAACAGGCACTTCTTTGTTTGGTTCTTCCGGAGG
>CAYMWD010000103.1:0-4056 GCA_964394025.1 uncultured archaeon
ACTAGAAACAGTACTCTTGCGGAGTTGGTCATTGTTCTTTTAACACACGAATGGCCTTTAACAACAAAAGGGATTTATAACAGGGTTAACAGAAATTTTGCTAATGGTGTTTCTTTTCAAGCAGTTCATAAAGCAGTAAAAAAACTGCGCGAACAAGAAATACTTTCAAAAAAAGACAGTTATTACAAAATCAACGTAAAATGGCTTGAGCAAATAAACAAGTTTAGTAATCAAGTAGAAAAATTGTACGAAAAAAACGAAACAAGATTATTCGACATACCCTAAATCAACCAAATGGTTGATTGTGAATAATTAAAGGTATAGTAATGTAGATGGAGTGCAGAATTAATCATATAATTTTTTTATTTCATCTTTTATTTCCGTTCTCGTCATCGTTTCTTTGTATTTTTCATAGTGTCTTTTCAAACTTTTGTCTGTTACTACGAACCACCATTGTTTGTATTGGGGTATTTTGCTGTTGTTGTTTTTTCTGATTTTGGCTTCTAGTTGTGTTGGGTTTTTGAGTTGTGTTCCTGTTTCTATTTCGAGAGCGTACCATTCGAGCAGTCCTTCTTTGTTTTCTAATTGGTATATGATATCGGGGCCGAGGGTTGAGTAAGTTGATACATTTTCAGTGTGTTTGCGTAATTCTTCTGCAATTAATTGTACCATAAAATGATGTTTTATTGATTCATTTGCGGGTGGCTTTGAAATAAGAAATGTTTTTCCTCTTCCTTCTCCAAATTCAGGTTGTCTTGATTCTGTATAGTCATGCAACTTCAAAAATTTTACTTGCGAGGTTGTTAAAGAATTTTTTTCGTAGAATGGTTTTTTGAGTCTGTAAACTTCCATTTTTTCGTCCTCTTTTTCATTAAGAACTTTTTTGCCTGCTTCGTCTCTTTTACGAAGTTCCTCTGGGTTCGTGGTTATTATTTCGTGTTCTTCTTTTGAAGCGACTACTTTGATGGGTAAACGGTCGTTCATTGCTATTAGAAAACCTTCTCCTTCAGTAGCGGTTAGTAGTGCTTTTTGTTCTTCTTTGTTTAAATAAAATTTTTCAGTCAATTCCTTAATCACGGCTGGCTCTTGTCTTAACAATAATTTCCACGCGGTGTTTGCAAGAATGGTGTTGCCTGCTTTTGAGTGGATAAGGTCGTTTACTTCTTGTGTTATGATTGTTATTCCGAGGTTAAATTTTCTCGCGGTTTTAATCATTTCAAAAATATAGTTAGCCTGTTCTCCAAAACGTAAGAGCGACCATGCTTCATCAATGACGAGCATTTTTCTTTCTTTATCTTTTTGCATTTTCTTGTGTACAAAATCAAGTATCATGTACATCATTAGAGGTTTTACCTGTGGAGGCATGTCTACAATGTTGAATGAAATAAAATCGTTATTCAAATCAAGGTTTGTCATTTTGTTGAGAAATGAAAATGTTCCTTTTGCATAAATCCTAATTCTGTTTGAAAGCGCATCGTATGTTGGAAGTTCTATTCGTGATGCTCTTTTTCTTTCATCAATGAGTACATCATAAAGGTCGTTGAGGATTGGTGGTTGTTTGTTCCATGTTTTTTTATCAGAAGCAATGATTCCTTTTTCTCGGTAAATTCTTTCGAGTGATTTGTCTAGAATGTTTTTTTGTACTTCTGTTAGTTCTCCGCACATTATTTTGAACAAGTCCATGAGGGAAAGCATTTTTTCACCATAATCTTGCCCTAACAAATCAAGCGGGTTGATTATGGAATCAGAGTCTCTTGAAATTTCTACTATTTGTCCTTCATAATTTTTGACCAAATCGTTGTATTCTCCCTGTGGGTCTATGACCATTACTTTTACACCATTCATTAGGTTGCGTGTAATCAATAGTTTTGTGGCAAAACTTTTTCCTCCTCCCGAAGTACCTAAGATTAAGCCGTTGTAGTTTGCGAATGAATAAGGGTCTAGTACGAGTGGAATTTGGTTATCTGCGTTTACTCCGAACACTATTCCTTCATTGTCTATGTTCATGAAACTTGAGGTAAAAGGAAAACAAGCAGCTAATGCCCCGCTTGGAATAGTCCTCGTTTTGTTGAGTTTGTTGTTCATTATAGGAAGAATTGATTTGAGTGCTTGAGCCATTTTGAGGTAAGGTGTTTTGGGTATTATGAGCATTGAATTCATTTCAGAATTAATTTTACGAGTTAACAAATCCAGGTCTTTTTTGTTGTCAGCTTTTGCATTAACGTAAAGAGATAAACTAAATAATTTTTCTTCTCCTTTTTGTAATTGTTCAAGAGTTTTGTAAGTATCACTGTATTGAAGTTTGAGTGAGGGATTTACTATTCCTTTTCTTTCAAAAGCCATTATGTCAGCTTCTTGTTTCACAAGTTCAGTGTTAAGTTGGGTTATGATTTGTTCTGCTCTACTTGGTTGAATGTGCATTGAAATATCAAAATTTCCCTGCGAAGTAATCAAAGAATCAAGCCATCCTTCCTTTATTTTTCGAGGATAACCAACCGCCATTATTATTCGATTGTGTTTGTCATTAACTTGAATTGAATCAGGATTGTTTTGCACATAAGAAGGCTTCACGAGTTCTTTCAAAACTGTTTCTTTAAAGGTTTCTTTTTGCATTCCCAAATCTCCTGTTTACTTCAACTTTTTTTTCATCTAATTCTTTTATTTTATTTCCAAAAAATGCTGAAGCAATTGTAACAATTATTTTGTTGAGTTTTTCGAGTTCATCGCCGATTTTGATTATTGCTTTTGTTTCTTTTTTCATTTTTCTCCCTCGAATTTTTCTAAAGTTGTTATTGGTGAAAAATAATCATGTCCTTCTTCCACAAATCCCTCGAAGAAAGAAGCGAGCAAAGAAGTGAGTTCGTTTGAATCAAGTCTTTTGGTTAACAAATTGCATTTTTTTAGTTTTGCTTGACATTGTTCTATTCTGTTTGAGAGTTCGTCTAAAGCAAATTCTTCGCCGTTGTTTATTTCACACGGAATAATTATGTAGAATAAACGGTTTTTGATTGCCTTGTTGTTTGTGTGTTCGTGCATGAACTCCTCAAAGTTATTGAATTGTCCTAAAAGAGCCTCTTTTTTTGTACTCAAAACCCTTTTCCTGAGAGAATTGAGGTATTCATCTAAATTCAAATCAACAGTACGCATTACAATTTGTATTGGAAAGTCTATTGAGTTGAGAAAATCTCTAAAAGAACCAATTATTGCTTCTTGTTGTTCTGGCGAGAGTATTGAGAAATTAACAGGGTTTACTTGTATGATTCCAACAAGTCTTTTTTTGTCAAGGTAAATAGTATTATTTTCTACTTTTCTTAGTTCAACAAATTTTTCCATTTGAGAATCAAGATAACCTGCTTTTCTAAAAGAAGTTACAAATTCAAACGCACTCTTCAAGTGTTCAAACAAATTAAAAAAAGCAAAACCCACACCAATTCCTACAAGAGAAAGTGCTATTCCTACTTTTAACTCAAATATTAAGAGGGTTTTGAAAATAATTATCGCTCCACTTCCCCCAAACAAGCCGAGCCACACCATTTGCATGAATGTGAGGTTGAATGCAATTTTTTCTTGGTATTTTAGGTTTTGTGGTATTTCATAAGCCATTTTAAATCACTGCTGTTTTTATTGCACCTATTGCCGGGCCCGCCGCTACATTTACAAAAGTATTGAGAGTAGGAGATTCGTTGAGTGCAGAAGTAACTGCTTTGATTACGGCAAAAAGAATCATCACTGTGTTAGTAAAAGCAATTAGAGCAAAGCCCATTGTGGGAGCCCAACCAGTAATGTCAGCATAACCTATGAATTGACTCCACACTATTTCAGTAGCACTAAAAATGACTACATCGACAAACTGCATGAAAACTGCAGCGCCGATTAGGTTGAATATTATTGAACCCCAACCTCTAGTAGGAGGAATTAAATAAAGAAAAATTCCAACAGGCACAAGAGCAGTAGCCAACAACAAAAAAATGTATCTTAAAAATAACGTAATGAATGCAACAAAAACCGCGACTGAATAACCACCCATTAGTATTAGATTGAAGTTTGCTATTTCAC
>CAYMWD010000104.1:0-4044 GCA_964394025.1 uncultured archaeon
TCGCCCCAGACAATTACTCATATTACACATATTACCCGTCAAATTACTACTATTACAACTATACCTGGTACTATTATCCAAACTGGGTGACATACTACGCACCAACTTATTATGGTTCATATTATTACCCCCCAAGAACACAAGCAACACAAGTAGGTCAGAATTACCATTATGAAGAAACTTCAAACTGCGGAGAAGTTAATATTGAAACAAGCACTGTTTCAGTAAGCGCAGGACAAGAAAAAGAAGTGCACTTCTACATAAAAAATAGAGGGGATTATTATTTTGATGTTTCAAGCGCAACAGTTTACATCGATAGTTTTGGCGCTGATGCAAAGAATGTAAGGTTTGATAATGTTGTTAGAAACAACAGAACTGGGGACATTGAATTTACCCTTTACGGCGCTTCTAATGCAAAAACAGAATCAGTAAGCGGAAAGGTAAGGGTTTCAGGAACTTTCAGAGACGGAAAGTACTGTTCAGGAAGCGATCTTTACAGTTCATTTAGAGTTAATGTAAAAGGAAATACAGCAAACACATTTTCAGAACCTAGCAATTGGACAAGCGGACCTAATACCCAAGGAAGTACTGCTTATACAACAGCTAAAGAAACACAGCAATCAGGCTGGACAAATGTTACTCCTAGTGTAACTACTACTTACACCGAACCTGAGCCAAATGTTGTTGAATATTATGCACCAGCACAGAAAACAGAAACAAGCTGTACAGGAATTAGCATAGGTAAGGAAAATGTTGCAGTAAATTCAGGAAGCACTAAAACAGTTTATTTCCAATTTAGAAATTATGGCTCAGAAGATTTTGTTATAGATGAAATTGAAGGAATTGATTATACTCCTGAGTTCTTTATAGAAGCCACAAGAGATTATGGAACAATAAGCTCAGGCCAAATAGGCGCAATTAAAGTAAAGACACTTGCTTCAGAAACAGAAAAAGATGTTTCAGGAAGTGCGTACATCAAACTAACGGGACATTATGAAACAGGCCTTGTTTGTACTGCTACATCAGATAATTTCTATGTAAGAGTAAACGGCGAAAGTACAGAAAATCAATTAGATAATTTTGTATTAGATGTCCCTAACTTAGTAGAAATGGAAGGAAACTCAGGATATATAGAGATAAGTGCTGAAAACCCATCAAATGAAGCAGTTACAATAAAAGTAAGCTCTAATAATGTTTTAGTTTCTCCAAAAGAGTTTACGATTAGTGCTAAAAGCACTGCAAATAGAGTTATTGCAATTAATGGCTTCAGCGAAAATGATGCAATTGTTTACTTTAATATTGAAGCAAAAAGTAAAAACTTTTTACAGAGATATACAAAACTTGCTAAGCCTATTCTTTTTGAAGAAGCGGAAGAAAACGAAGTAATTGTAGCTGAACTTACTGCACAAATTGAGGGAAATGGTTTACAAAAAGTAAATGTTGTTCTTGCAAATACTTCAAATAAAAGTACTGCAGTTTCAATAGGACTTAGAGGAATTCCTAAAGAATTTAATTCTGAAACAAAAACAATTGTTCTTGATGGTTTAAGCGAAAGAGCAGTTGAAATTTCATTTGATGCAAAAGAAGCAGGAGTTTTCGATGCTTTTCTTGTTGTAGAAAGTTTTGGAAAGGAAAAAAATTATGCTATAAAAGTAATAGTTCCTGCAGAAATTTCCGAATCCGATAGCAATACAAGCGAAAATAATAACGAAGAGCTAAGCGGTTTTGAGGGCGCTGTTGCAACAGGGTTTGCTATTGTCAGCGATAATGCTTTAACCCTTGGTTTACTTATACTCATAATCCTTGGTATACTCCTTCTAATAGGGGGAAACAAGGAGGATTACGAGAATATTTAACCGCACCATTTATAAATGGTTGTTGGGAAGAATACTTAGTTGTAGACTGTATCTCAAGTAAATCTTCTTGAGATATAAATGCCAGAAAAACCCTATTTTAGGACTGTTTTTTCGCATTTTCATAAGCACATGGTTGTGAGCCATCAAAGTTGCTTGTGCAGAGTACGCAAAATTTTTAGGATTGAAGTGAATACATATGGTTGGCGGACATAAACCAAGATCAGGAAGTCTTGCTTATTACCCTAGAGTAAGGGCAAAAAAAGCTACGACTAATTTTACTACTTATCCAGTTATTGACGGAGACGCTACTAACGCAATTAATTTTTTCGGTTACAAAGCAGGAATGACTCAAATTTTTGCTAAAAATTCAAGGGAAAAAAGCACTGGTTTTGGACAGGAAGTTTGTATTCCAGCAACTGTTGTTGAGTGCCCTCCAGTAAAAGTTATTGGAGTTAGAGCATACAAAAAAACTACTTATGGGTTGAAAGTTCTTGGTGAAGCTACTATTGAAAAACCAGGCAAGAACCTTAGAAAAAGAATTGTTGCTTTTAAAAAATCTTCACAGAAAAACAAAAAAACAAAAACAGATAAATCTGCTGATGCTGAAAATAAAAAAGAAGAATCTGAAAAAAAAGCATATCCTACTTTAGCAGATATTGAAAAATTTAAAGAAACAGCTGAAAAGGTTGTTCTTATTGTAGAAGTCCAGATTTCAGCAACAGGCATTGGTAAAAAGAAATCAGATGTTGGCGAAATTTCCCTTAGCGGAAGTATTGAACAGCAATTTGCTTTTGCAAAAGAAAAATTTGGAAAAGAACTAAGAGTTTCTGAAATTTTTGCTGAAGATGAAGAAATTGATGTTAAAGCAATTACAAAAGGAAAAGGATTCCAAGGGCCGGTTAAAAGATTTGGAGTTAAAATCCAAAGACCTAAGGCTAAAAAACAAAGAGCTGTTGGTTCAATTTCACCTTGGCACCCTGCTACTGTAATGTGGACTGTTCCAAGACCAGGTCAGATGGGATACCATACAAGAACTGAATATAACAAAAAAATAATATTGATTGATAATAATAAAGGAATTAACCCAGCGGGCGGATTCTCTAATTATGGTGAAGTCAAAAATGATTTTATTGTTCTTGCGGGTTCAATTCCAGGACCAGTAAAAAGAGAAATTGCACTTAGAAAAGCAATCAGAAAAGTTACTATGAAAAAGAAATATGCTGATATTAAAGTTTCTTTTGAAAGAAAATCAGAAGAAAATGCACATGCAGAAGCTAAAGAGGAGGCTAAGGCATGAAGGCAAATGTTATTTCACTTGAAGGTAAAAAAGTTTCAGAAATAGAACTACCTAAACAGTTTTCTGAAAGAATCGATAAAGAACTGATTAAAAGAGCTGTTCTTGCTATTCAATCAGCAGGAGTTCAAGCTCATTCTCCAAACGTACTTGCAGGCAGAGATAATACCGCAGAGTACATAGGTGTAAGACATAAACCTAACATGCATAGAACAATTAACGTAGGCCATGCAAGAAAACCTAGACTTAGAAACCGAAGAGGAATTCTTTCAGGTCATGTTGCTGGTATACCAGCAGTAGTTGGTGGTCCAAGAGCTCACCCTCCTAAAGTTAATAAAATTACAGAAGAAAAAATTAATAAAAAAGAAAAAGCAAAGGCAACAGCAAGCGCAATTGCGGCAACAGCTGACAAAAAGTTAGTTAAGGAACGCGGTCATGTTTTCCCTGACACAATTGAATTCCCTATTATTCTTGATTCAAAATTTGAAGCACTTGGAAAAACAAAAGATATTAGAGCTGTTCTTGAAAAAATAAATCTTTTACAGGATGTTGAAAGAGCAAAAGATAAAAGATCAATTAGAGCAGGAAAAGGAACAAAAAGAGGAAGAAAATACAAGAAAAGAAAAAGTATTCTTATAATTACAGGAACAAAAAATAGTGTTTTTGAAGGCGCTAGAAACTTTGAGGGTGTTGATGTTGTTGTTGCAGAAAATGTTAATGCAGATCTTCTTGCACCTGGAGCAGAACCAGGAAGACTTACAATTTGGACCGAAGATGCAATAAAAGCACTTTCAAAATCAAAGAAAAAAATTAAAGTTGAGGCAAAAGTAGTAGCTTAAGGTGTTTAATATGACTGGAACAAAAAAAGAAGAAAAGAAAGAAAAAGCAAAAGAA
>CAYMWD010000105.1:0-4010 GCA_964394025.1 uncultured archaeon
TTAACATCATGAATCTTATATCATAGTTCTTTATGTGGGACATTTCATGAGCTACAACACCTTCAAGTTCTTGTCTGTTCATAACTTTCAATAAACCAGTTGTTACAGTTATTGATGCATGTTTTGGGTCTTTTCCTGTTGCAAAAGCATTCATTGCAGAATCATCAATTACATATGCTTTTGGTTTTGGAATTCCAGCAGCTACAGAAAGCCCATCAATTAAATTGAAAAGATAAGGATAATCAGATTTTTGCACTTCTTTCGCACCGCTAATTCCAAGCACAATTTTATCTGCAAAAAAATAATTAATTGCAACAAAAATAATAAGAAAAATAAACCCAATTATTATCCCAAAAAATCCTCCACCATAGAACCATATCTCACCCAAAAGCCAAGAAAGGGAAATAATTAGAATCGAGAACAAGGCAACAAGAATTATTGTGTTGCGTTTGTTCTCAGAAATTTGTTCATACATTAAAAATTCACTCGAACTTTACTTTTACATTCGCTTTTGCAACTTCTTCAATTTCAAAGTATTCTTTCTTTTTGAAACCAAAAATTCCCGCAACAATTGTATCAGGCAAAACTTCTGTTTTTGTATTATATTTCAAAACTTCATCATTGTAAAATTGCCTTGTGTAAGCAATTTTTGATTCAATTCCTGAAAGTTCTTCCTGCAACATTAAAAAATTCTGATTTGCCTTAAGCTCAGGGTATGCTTCTGAAACAGCAAACAAACTCTTTAAAGCGCCTGAAAGCATATTCGATGCCGCAGCTTTACTTTCAACCCCAGTAGCAGTAGCCATTTGTGCTCTTGCTTTTGTAACCATGTCAAAAGTCTGTTTTTCATGCTTTGCATAACCTTTAACAGTTTCAATAAGATTAGGCACCAAATCATACCTTTTCTTTAGCTGTACCTCAATCTGGCTCCAAGCATTTTCAATTCTGTTTCTAAGCTGAACAAACCCATTGTATGCAAGGAAAAACCATAATGCAAAAACAATTATTCCTACAAATATCAAACCTACTATAATTTCAATCATGGAAAATACCTCCAATTCAATTCAGTATAAAGTTTATTTAAAGGTAACTTAAATAAAAAATTTTAACCAGCGCCACCGCCACCACCGCCTCCCCCTCCTCCTCCGCCACCAGAAGAACCTCCTGAAGAGGAAGCAGAACTTGCTGCACTAAAACCTGCTGAAAAAGACGAACTAAACCCAGGGCTGGAAAAAACAGCCATGCTTGAATAAATTGAAGCACTTTGTATTTGTCTTGTAAGAATTGGGTCGTTCAAATTTTTTATTACTTTTTCTGAAATTCCAAAAACCGAAGCAAAAACAAGAAAATGTTCCCAAAGAACTAAATCAGGAATTATTTTTTCTTTCATTAAACCAAAATCAGTCAAGTATTTTTTCATCCCTTCCCAGCGAATATAATGTTGTGCACCAAGCAATGTTCTTCGTGGTAAAGCACCAGGGAAAAGAACAAGTAAAGAACCTGCACCTGCAATCAAAAGATTGCTAACAATCAAAGGACTCATAAATTCTAACAAAAATAACCCAAAAGCAAAAGCAATTGCTGAAACAAATATTACTGCAAAAATTTTACCTATAATTGATTTACCTGTAATCGCATTTTTTAACATAAAAATCGCAGCAATAGGGAAAACAGTAAAATGCAATAAAGTGAAAGCCACAACTGTATCTAAAAATAATGCAACAACTAAATTTACAATCCAAAAAATAACTAATACAACAAGAAAAACATTTTGCCCAGTAAAATCAAAATATTTATTTTTTGTTTTATTTGTTACAATTTGAGCTAAAGTAAATTCAGACCATTTTGCAAAAAGTGATTTTGTTTTATTTTTTTGTTGAGCAATAATTTTTTTCAAAGTAGTTGTGTGAACCATTTCCTCAGTACCAATAAAATCAAAAAACCCTGTTCTTTTTACTTGCGTGAAAAGAAGCTCAATCAGTTTTTGTTCTGGTTTTGAAACCTCATCTTTTCCCCTCATAAGAGTTAGTTTGTAATTATCCCCAAAAAGAAGTCCGAGAGAGCCTGTTGTTTTTTCTATTTTAAGATGTCCCCTTCTAGCGAGATCCATAAGAGTTGAAATCATCCCTTTATTAGTAATATTAAGATTCATCAAATAATCAACCAAATAAGGTTTGTCATCAAATGGAACCTCTCGCTCATATCTAACTTCTCCAACCTCGGGCTCTTTACCATATTTAGTATAAATCACAAAAAAACTCAATCCAAGCATAATTAATACAATAAATGGCCAAAACCAAAGAGCTGATTTAGCACCATAAATAAATTCGTTATTTCTTTCTTCTGAATTAACTAAAGCAATTCCTGAGCCTGTTCTTTTTTCAGCATAAACATCACTAAATGTTTCTTTGTTGAAAAGAACCCTTGCTTCAAGATAAGTTTTTTTTGGAATGTTGTGCGCGGTTATTGAAAGATTTTTTCCATCAAGAACATACTGTGCATCAAGCTGTGGGTGAACCCAAACTTTGCTTCCTTCATAAAGCGCTTTAGGAAAATTTATTTCTGCATTGAAATTTTTTACTTCTGCATCCCACGAGTCACCCCAAAGTTTCCAATAAAATTCATAAGCATCATCATAGCTTTTTACAGCATTATTAATTGAATATTGTAAAACAAATGTTTTAGATTCATTTAATGCAGAATAATACCAAGTTGCTTTGAAAGGTCTTTGAATTATATTGGGAGTTAATTCATTCATGCCTGAAGCTGTTTTTTCATAAACTTTAAAATTTTGAACACTTTCAGCACCAGTCAAATCAATTTCTCTATAAGCAAAAGAATAGCTTCCTGAAAAATTGAATGTAAGTTCTTCAGTAACACTAACACTTGCATCATCTGAAAAATCATAAACGACATTTACATTTTCAAAGTAAAAACTTTTTGCTGAACAGAATGAAAAAAATAAAATAAAAAACAAAATTAAAAATAACCAAGATTTTTGCATAAAAAAATAATGCATCAATTGGATTTAATGGTTTCGATTAAAAAAAACATTAATTTATTTTTCAACTGAGGGTACAACGGAGGATACAGTAGAAATAAAGATTTCGCAAAAAAAAACTTACACTTAAATTATATAATATTTGGTTTGAAAATTTTTTTTGTCTAAAAAAAATAAAGCCAGTCTACCGACCGGCCAAAACAACTTACTTGCTTTGAGACAAGTAAGGCAGCAACACGTCAATACCAAAAAAGGCACCAATAGTCACAACTGCTGCGTTCTGTGCGGCATTAGCCCACCCAGCAATACTCATTAATACTGCTAAGGCAATCCAATACCCTAAAACTTTTTCTAATACCATTAATAAATTCCAGTTAAAACGTTTATAAATTAGATGATTAATATTCAAATAAGAATAAAATAAAAAAAACCAGGTAAATTTAGCTTAAAGAATTAAAAAGTTTCAAAAATAAATATTATCTAACTGAGATGAAAATTTCGCCGAAAAAAGTATCCTGCCACATGTTGATTTTTCCCTTGTTGGTTAAGAATAGGCAAGGCAAAAATGTGCGCACAATTGATTTGTTTGAATCTGAATTATTATTTACAAGTGCTGAAAAAAGAACCAATCCTTGAGAGTCTGCTTTTTTTTCTATTAGCAAATAAACTTTTTCCATTTCCTTATCAATTTGAAAATCAGGAAGCGGAATTTTGAATGTTGTTCTGTCTCTGCTTTTGAATTGTTTGTCAGATTTTTTCTTAGAACTTTTTAACATTTTTTCAATGCTCAGTACAAGTTCGTCTAATGAAACTTTACCTTCGCGAATTTTTCGAATATTCTTGAGGTCAGGGAGCAGTGCGTCAAATTCTGCACGTTCCTCTGGAGACATGTTTTTTTTCTGTTCAAGGAATTCATCTTCATCATCAATTTCACTTAACCTTAAAACATTTGATTTGAATTTTAAAATTAAAGCAGAAGCAAGAATTGCATTTGCAGGTAAACGAAGAT
>CAYMWD010000106.1:0-3963 GCA_964394025.1 uncultured archaeon
AAATTCTACTTTTCCATTTTTTTCAACAATATATTCGTCTGGAATCATTCCTTCTTCTAAATCGTTAACATTAATTTTTTCGCGGAATGCATATTCTTTACTTTCAACATAAGTTCTCCAGAATGTATAAATCAAAATAATTGGAATTGTAATTGCTGCAAAATTGAATGCAAAAGTTTCTGCTGAAAGCACTGCTCCAATTATCGCAATTACGCCTATTACCCAGATTCTTTCTTTTTTAGGTGTAAAAGCAAGAATCACTATTGCAGGAAATAAAAAGAATGTGTCAAGTTTTGAGGTTTCAAGAATTATTGTAATTCCTGCAATTGTTAATCCCGTTAAACCAATTCCTATTGATTTTTCTTTTACTCTTTCAAATGCCTTTTTCAAAGCAACAGGATGTTTGATAAGCGCCATTAAGCTCATAAAAATTCCTAGCGGAAAAACCATTAGTGCTGAATAAATTGCAAGTGTAATTGTAAATACTGGGAAATTAATTGTTCCAAAAAGATTAGTTTCAATTGGAACAATATTTGTTAGTATTGCTAAGTTAAATGGGTTTGCAAATCCAATTGCAGTAAGAAGCTTCACATCTCCGCCTGCCCATACACCTAATTTCCATAAAAAGTATGCGAAAATAAATGCAATTATTCCTGAAAATATTGAAAACAAAATTGGTTCGGCAGAACTTGTGTATATTGATTCGAATATTTTGAATGTTATTGCTGTTCCTGCTATTGCAAAATTAAGTTTATTTTGAACTAATCTTTCTTTTAAATCAGTATAAGTAGCATAGATTAATCCTGCTATTGAAATAAAAAAATAGACCAGAGCAAACACATTATCAACTCATCAAAGTTGATATTGCATTATCTCTGGTTTTAAGAACATCGAGCTGTGCCTTATCTGCAAGTCTAGTTACATTTAGGGCTATGATGGTCACGGCAATGACTAGCGTTATTGCAAACATTACCGTGAGTAAGTATTCCACCGAAACCTGGGCCCGTTCATTCATTTAAATCACATGTTATAAGCAATTATAGCCTGTATCTGCTGCGCAATTTGTTTGATAATTGTCTGGAACTCCGCCACATAGTGCTGAGTTTCTTTGCTGGCATTGGTATTCAGCTGATGCGGTTATAGTTGCGTTTGTATCTGCTGTTGCTTGGTCTGAAATTCCTAATAGCATTGAAATAACAATAACTGCTATCAATACTGCTCCTCCGATTAAGAGTAGGTATTCCAAAGCACCTTGTCCTTTTACGTCCATTTACTCCCTCCTTTTTATTTTAATAAATAAACATTATACGCTTAAGTTCTTGCCTGTACTTCAGGCTGTATTTGTTCGACTACCATTGTTTTTATCATTACTCCAACAACTAAAGCAGCTACTACAGCTCCTCCAATTAATATGAGCATTGAAGTTTCTGTTTGTCCTTTTTCTTCTTTTAGTAGTCTCATTTTTTACACCCCTACAATTATCGCAGAAACTATCCCTGCGAGCACGTAGGTCAAATATGCAATAAACAAAAGAACTGGGAAGTATATAATGCTTTTGGTGATTTTACCTTCTCTCATGATTGCAATCATTGCACTTGTAGCAAGCGTTTCAATTAACAAAAATCCTTGTATTGAAAGATTAATCCAGATTGATGCTTCTTCAGCATTTGCTTGAACATCAGCTGGAGCAATACCTTGCGAAGCGGTAATTAATAATTGTGAAATTGTTGATACAAATCCAAAAATCATTGGTGCAACTAATGCTCCTGAAACAAACATGAATATTGCTTGCATTACTGTTCTTGTTTTTCTTTCTTTTGAAATTCTATGTTCTTCTCTTACATCTTCTGCAATTTTTTCAAGCACTGCAGCTAACCCTGCTCCTGCTCTTACTGAATCAACAATTATTGTTACGGTTCTTTGCACTAGCCTTGAGTCAACATTTTCTGAAAGAGATTTTAATGCATTTTCAAAATTTTCTCCTTCTTCAAGTTTTCTAAGCACTTCATTCATTTCTTTTTTTAATGGACCATATTCAGATACTGCAACTTCTCTCAAAGCATACTCATAAGTTCCGCCTGCTTTAAGTGTATCTGCCATCTGTCTTAATGCGTCTGGAAGTGCTTCTTCGATTTGATCAATTCTCTGTTTTGCTTTTAAGTATGGATATCCAATAAGCAAATCAATAAGTACAATAAAAATCAAAATCCCAAATTGTATTCCCTGGTTAAATTTGAGTATGTTTCCTACTACAAACCAAGTTGCTATTCCTGATGCTATTGAAATAATAATTGAAAGAACAATCCACAAAAATGCATCGATTTTGAATTCTGCTCCTTTGAGCAATCTTGCGTATTTTTGCAGTGCTTCTGAGTTTTTCAAAAGCGGTATTTTTTCTACTAATCTTAATGCCATTCATTACACCGTCGGTTGTATTGTTTTTAGATAAAATATTAAAAATCCCAATAAGATAGGCATTCCTACTAAAAGTATTCCTGCTATTGCTATATGAGATATTGCAAAATTTGCAACTGAAATTGGGGCATTTGTTACTGCGCCAAGAATTGTTATAAACACTGGCCCAACAATAGCCATGAAAATATAAATCACTCCGAAGAAATTCATTTTTTCAGCAAAGTCTCTGATTTTCATTCGCATATCAAAACCAACATCTTCAGCAATGGTGTTCATTATTTCTGAAAGATTTCCGCCTGTTTTCATTGCTCTTATAATATGGAATAATGCATTTCTCAAACCTTTAGATTGTGTTCTTAATGCAAAATGTCTTAAAGCATCTTTAGTATCAACACCTTCTTCAATTTCACTTATTGTTCGTGCAAACTCTTCGCTTAATACGCCATAATCAGAAGTTGCAATTGTTTGTATTGTTTTGTAAAGCCCTATTCCTGATTTAAGCTCTGTTGCCATGTGCCTTAATGCAAAAGGAAGTTCAACACTAACAGCTTCACCTCTTGCATTTGCTCTGCTTTTAGGGATTAAAAGAAGAACTATTAAAGTAAACATTCCTGCAAGAAGTCCAATTCCTACTGGAAGCATAGGGTTAATTTTTTGGGTTATTCCTACTGCTGCAATTACTGCAAAGAAAAATATCGCTGATAATGCTGAACCTGCAATAGTAATTGCAAGCCATTGTTGAAGCGAATATCTCATGTTAGCTGAATAAAGATAATATCTGATTTCGCTTGCTATTGGAAGTTTCTTTATGATGTTTGAAAAAGGTTCAAATAAAATTTTGAATAAAAGATAAAAATTACCTAATTGTTTTATCATTGGCGATTGAAATTCTTTTAGGTCTTCTACTGTTTGCACATTAATTTTTGCTTGTTCACCTTCAGCAATAATTCCTCTTAGTTCTCCTAATTTTCCGCCTACTTGTTCAAACTCAACTCCTTGTTCGCGATATTTACTTTTCATTCTATTAACTATTTTTTCAACTTGGTCCATGTCAACGGTTTCAACTGGTTTTTGATCAGGGGTCTGTTTTTTTTCGTCTTTTTCCTTTTCTTCTATTTTTTTTCTAAGTTCATTCAACGTTGACATTTTATTCACTCTTAGGGTTTAGGAATTTTTCCAATTCTTTTGAAACTGTAAACATATCACGCACATTATTTTTAGCAAGCTTAGCTAAAAAGCTTTCCCTTTTCTTCAATTCATCCTCAATTTGCTTTTTTGAAAGCCCAGTGAGCCCTTCTAATATTTCAAAGTATTTTTCAAGTTAAGAAGTGATATTATAATGAAGCTTATCATAGACAACTTGTCAAGAACCATTATTAATTATATGGAATCTATCTCCGATGCTGGAACAAGACATAATAAGATTATGTTAGCAAAAATATTATTTGAATACATGATTAGTCAAAAGAATAATATATTAGATCTAAATGTTCCTTGATGAAATTATGCCAAATACAATTATTTAGACATATTGTTTTTATAATTTAA
>CAYMWD010000107.1:0-3916 GCA_964394025.1 uncultured archaeon
ACTTATTATGTTCATTTTGATGTTGTAAACACAAGTGCTACTGTGCCTATAGAAGGTGCTGAAGTTTTCTCGATTGCTTACCGCAGCCCTAACAATACTTATCCTTTCGGTGCTTATTATGCAAATGAAGTTATTCCGAGTCAGGTAATAAGGGACATTGATTTGGATCCGGGGGAATCTTTCCACTTTGACTGGGTGTATTATTTCAACGACTCTGCTCCGGCGGGCACTTATAACCATATGGTTTATTTCAGAAACGAAACACACCGCTGTTACGAATGTGAAAACAAAACATTTTCTTTCACAAGAACAACTCCTGGTTCAGGCGGAGCTTACTACAGTGCGGCTTCCCCTGTTTTCAGTCCTGTTACTCCTACAAGTGTGGGTGAAACATATACCTTCAATGCAAACATAAATAATTTTGTTTCGGGCGAAATATTTGAAGGTTCTGTAAGATTAACTTGTCCTGGAAAAACAGGGCCTTTTGAAAATGTGTCAATTGATTATGGAAGCCCTCAGATGGTTTCTCTTTCAGGGTGTGTTTCGGTTTTGGGGAGAAATACTATGAGTGTACAAATCAGAAATATAGATAATCAGATAATCTATTACACTTGGCCTGTTTTCCTTGTCCCGGCTCCGGAAATAGAATATCTATCAATAACATCAACCAAAGATGCTTATGACACAGGCGATTCAGGTGCCTTGAAAACCGAAATTATCGGCAGGAATGAAGGGGTGCCTTCAGGTTCTGAAATAAGGTTTACAGTAACTGATCTGCTTACTAATTCAACTGTATTTACTGGAAGCGAATACACTACATCTGATCTTGCTGCTAATGCTAAGCGGATTATAAGCACAAATTTTACTTATACTGAAACTGTTCCTATGCCTAAATTCAGGATAAGGGTTGATGCTTTTACTCCTTCAGGTGCTCCGATTAAAATTTACTGGAACGGAAATACTGCAGTTTACAATGTCTATGATGAATTCATCTGTGATGTTGCGCAGGCAGGGGATCCTGACTGTTCATGCAATGAGAATTTTGAATGTACTGTTACAACCCCTGGAAGTTCTCTTGCAATAATAACTTTTGATAATGCAAGAGGGGTCACAGTCAACGGCATCACGCCAACATTAATTACTGTAAGAAATGATTCTTTGACTGTTCTTGCAACAAGGCTTTCGACATTCAAAGTAAAGCCGTCGCTTCAGATTCCTGGGCCTGATTTTTTTGAGCTGCTCGCGGTTCTTGTTTTAGCTTCGGTTTTCATGTTCATGTTTTTTGAAAAAAGATAATGATTTTTCAAACTCTTTTTCAGTGATGATTTTTTTCACGCAGTATACAAAAAGAATAATCACAAGAATCATAAGGTCAAATTTAATCAGCACTAGATGAAAAAAATTAAAAGCCCCCATTCCCCATTCTGCTCCTGCAATTATTATCAGGATTATTCTTGCAATGTTTGCTGCAAAAAGCAAAGGCACCCCGATTTTCAGGCATTTTATTTTCAAACTTTTTTTTATTTTTGGCAGTGCGATAATCATTGATGCAAACGCTGCTATCGGAAACCACCCTATGCATAGGTCGGCGACGGAAACCGAAAGTCTGCTTTGGCTGCCTGCTACAACAATGCCTGAAATAGTATTGTTGCTTAGTATAATTTCAGAGTAAAAAGGAGACAGCACTAAATGGGTTATTTTTGCTTCAATCACATTAAGCAGGTAAAAGCCGTTAAGTGTGGATATTGCCGAATAAACTGCAAACAAAAAAACGTAAATTAGAAGCATTCTTGCCGAAAAAATAGCTATCCACTTATAAACTGCTTTCAAAAAACCACCATGCAAAGATATTTATTTCACAAACTCATTGTTTAAATTATGGATGAAAAGGCACAGGCATCAATGGAATTTCTTTTGCTTATAGGCGGCGCTGTACTTGTAGCAGTAGTGGTTATAAGCAGTGTTCTTAATCTTGGGAATGTTTCAAAAGGTTCTGCAGGGGCCAACACTGAAACATACAGCGACTTTTTTGACAACTACAATCCGTTCAACTGATTTAATTCATTTTTAATTCATTTTTTGTATTTCATGAACTGTGCAATAAGTGCTTCTAATTGAATTCGTTCGTTTGCACCTTCCACCATTCTGAAATTGTATTCGCCAATTTTATCTATTATTTCTATTTTTGTTTTGCCGTCAATTTCATCTTCTTCTGAATTAACAATTTCTCTGTGAAGTTGAATAATAACATCTTCTCCTGACATGCCGTATTCATACATTAATTTGTCAAGCATTTTTCGTGCTTCAAGAAAATTACCGTTAAGTGCAAGTTTTATCATTTGTTTTATTTCATCTGGCCGTGCTCTTGAGCTCACTTCGTGAATTGTTTTTTCGTCAACTTTTCCGCTGATTGAAGAAGATGCTTGTAAAATATTAACTGCTTTTCTCATATCTCCTTCGCACACATATATAAGTGCATTAATAGCATCTTTTGATATTTCAATTTTTTCTATTTTTGCAATGCTCATTATTTTTTCTTCCACTTCTTTTGCATTAAGTGGTTTGAATCTGAATACAACGCATCTGGATTGTATTGGTTCAATTATTTTGCTTGAATAATTACATGAAAGAATAAATCTGCAAGTTCTTGAATATTTTTCCATGGTTCTTCTTAGTGCTTGTTGTGCATCGAATGTAAGTGCGTCACTTTCATCAAGAAATATTATTTTAAATCCAAAATCGAATGCGAGTGTTCTTGCAAAATTTTTTATTGTTTCTCTTACGACATCAATTCCTCTTTCATCACTTGCATTAAGTTCCAAAAAGTTTTGTTGAAAATTATCTTTAAAAAATTCTTTTGCTAACGCGACAGCAGTTGACGTTTTTCCAATTCCTGCTTGACCTGAAAACATTAAGTTTGGCATTGTATTATTTTTTACGTAACTTTCAAGTCTTCTGGTTATTTCTTCTTGGCCAACAACATCTTTTAGTTTTTCTGGTCGGTATTTTTCTACCCAAGGGAGTTCTGCTAGTGTCGCCATGAAAAAAATGAAGTCGTAATAGTTTTAAACCGATTGTGGCTCTTTTTTTTAGGTTAAAATGGATTCAAAAATAATAAAAGTGTTTTTTTTGTTTTTGCTTGTTTACGGCATATTGTATGCTTTAAGCATAATGGTCGATCCTTTACAGAATATAAATTTTTCACTTGATTTTGGAAAATTGGATTATATGGTTCTTTTATTGCCTGTAACTGGGTTTTTCTTCATTTATATGCTGATTCCTTGGCTTAGAGAAGAGCTTGGTTTTGGTCAAATGTTCATATATGTATTTCCAATCCTTTTTGGAGTTGCTTCATATTTTTCTTATTCAGTGGCTTTATCTTATTTTTATGGCAATCAAGCTACTCTTGCTGGAGTGGATATTGCTCTTTTCAATCTTGATCATTTTGCTTTATTCATTGGATCTGCTTTCATTTATTTTGTTCTTGCTGGAATTGGCGGATGGGGGGCAAGAGTTCTAATTGAAAATTTTGAAGGAATTCCTGTTGAGGATTCTAAAAAGCACAAATCTTCTGATTCTAAAGCATCTGCTGATTCAGACGAAGAATAATTAGTAATTTTATAATTAAGTGATTTTTTTTGAAAATACATGTTGAAAGCTATGGTTGTGCTATGGCGCATTCTGAAGCTGAGATGGTTAAGGGGCATGCATTAAAGCATGGATTTGAATTAACAAGCGAAGAGGATGCTGATTTTATTTTGGTTAATGCTTGTGCAGTAAAAGAACAAACCGAACTTAAAATGCTGAATCGAATAAAAAAACTTTTTGAATTAGCAGAAAAAAATGGTTCAAAACTTGTTATTTTTGGTTGTCTTTCAAAAGTAAGTCCTGATTTGATAAAAAAAATTTCATCTGA
>CAYMWD010000108.1:0-3904 GCA_964394025.1 uncultured archaeon
AAAAAAATAGTTGATTTAGCTGTAGAAGGCCAGAAAAAAATATTCTCAAAATTAAGTACACTTATGAAAGAACAAAATTCCGAAGATAAAATTATTGTTTCATGCCATGATTGTAGCGAAGGCGGAATAGGAATTAGCATAGCTGAAATGTGCTTTGCCGGAGACAAGGGCGCAGAAATATTTTTGAAAAAGATTCCTCTTAGAGAAGAAATTAGCAGAAATGATTTTGTTATTTTCTCAGAATCAAATTCAAGATTTATTGTGGAAGTTGAATCCAACCACAAAGAAAAATTTGAAAAAGCAATGAACGGAACAAGCTTCGCGGAAATAGGCACAATAGTATCAGGAAAAATACTGACAATAAACGGGTTGAATGGAAAACAAATACTAAAAGAGCCAATTGAAGAACTCAAAAGAGCATGGAAAAGGACACTCGGGTGGTAATGTGATTAAAGCAATTGTACTAAGAGCAGCAGGAACAAACTGCGACATGGAAATGAGATTTGCACTTAAAAAAGCAGGATTTGAACCAGAAGATGTTCATATTAATGAGCTAATAAAAGGATCAAAAAAACTTAGCGATTATAGGCTTCTTGCAATACCCGGCGGATTTAGTGCAGGGGATTATCTTGGTTCGGGAAAAGTGTTTGCAAATAAATTACTTTTTAAACTCAAAAAGGAAGTACCTGAATTTGTCAAAAATGAAAACCTTGTGATTGGAATCTGCAATGGATTTCAAGTATTAGTAAAAGCGGGAATACTTCCAGGATTTAAAGGAAATTATGCAGAACAATTAACTACTCTTACACTTAATGACCCGGCAGGATTTCAATGCAAATGGATTAAACTAAAAACACAAGAAACAAAAAGCATATTTGTAAAAGGAATTGAGGAAATGGATGTTCCAATTGCACACGGAGAAGGAAAATTTATAACCAAAAATAAAGAAGTGCTTGCTAAACTTTATGAAAATAAACAAATTGTATTCAAGTATGTAAAAAATCCAAATGGCTCTATTGATGATATTGCAGGAATCTGCGATGAAACAGGAAAGGTTCTTGGAATGATGCCGCACCCTGAAAGAAACTTATTTGGAATCAACGCACCTTATTCAGCATATGGGAAAGTAAGCGAAGAAGGCGAAGGTTTTCAAATGTTTAGAAATGCATTTGAATATTTTAAAAAATAAAAAAAATCTTTTTTTTAAATCAAGAATTGCGGAGCAAATAGAAGTATGACTCCAATTGCAACCATTAATATCCCGCCAATTATTTTACAGTATTTTGCATATTTTTCACCAACCGAACCAGAAATAGCAAAAGCTGCAAGACTGAAAATAATCAAATCATCCAACATGAAGAAAACATCATACACAAAAATGTAACCATAATGCTCCCAAAATGAAAGATTATTTATTGCAAGAACTTGAGTGAAAACCGCAGGAATTGCTGAAGAGCACGCAAATTCAATTGAATTTACTACAAAAGCAAGAGCAATAATCCCGCCAACAGTAGCAATACTAAGCGGAGAAGAAATAAGCTCTTTCATTTTACCCATTGTTTTTTGACGTTCTTCAACACCAGTAATTTTACATTCAAGAGCTCCTTTTGTTTCAATAAATTCTTTTACTGAAAGAATCCCGCCTCCAAGAGCCGCAAGACCAATAAAAATAGTGACCGGCCTTACATATCCAATCAAAAGAAAAGCGTTTAACCAAGCAGCCATAAATAAAAAGTAAAGCGCCCCAGAAGCAAAAACAAAAGAACCTACAATTAACCACAAACGTTTTTTGTCATTAAGACTCATTACAAGACCAATCAAATAAACAAGAACCCACATTGCACAAGGATTAAAATCATCAATAAGCCCAAGAATTGCCGCAAGCAAAGGTAATGAAACAGTGCGCAAATCAGTTTTACCTAAAAAAGGAATTTCAAAAACAAACTTGGATTCTTTTTCTTCAGGAGAATAATTTTCAACCTCGCCTTTAATTGCTGACGCAAGATGTTCTTTTTCGATTACACCTACAAAATAAGATTCACCAATAATAGTAAGAGGGACTCGTCCTCGAGGTTCAACTCCAAGAGAGTCTGAATATTCATTAAACTTTGTCGAACCACATTGTGTGCTTACATCAAAATAAACAAAATTAACTTCAGGAAATTCTTGCATCAATTCTGAATTAATTTCTTTTTGTGCTGCACAAAATTTACAACTAGGAGAATAAAAAAATTTTACAGTAATTCCATCCTCAGGGATTTCATCACAAGAAGGAGAAATAAAAATAAGAAAAAAACCTACTAACAGAAGAACTGCAACAAGCCACTTGTTAAAATCGCTTTTGAAAAAATTTTTATCAATCAAAAAAAATCACTTTTTCTTTTCATAATTTCCGCCTTCAATTTTTATCGCTTTACCATTTACAAGAGCATCCGAAACTTTTTTAACTGCCGAATTGAAAACTCGGTTAAAAGTAGGCTGTGAAATATTCATTTTTTCAGCAGAATCTGACTGACTTAACCCTTTTAACTGAGTAAGCCTGAGCGACTCAATTTCTTCAAAAGAAACTGAAACCTCTTCTAAAGAACGAAGAGGTACACCTGCTGGCTTGAAGTAAGTAGCCCCAGGCTCAAAAGATATTTTTCGCATTAAAATTGGTCTAGGGCTCACAACATCTACTCCATTTCATTAATTTCTTGTTCTATTAATTCTTTTTGTTCCCTTAGGAATTTAACTCTTTCCTCTTTAGAAAGAGTTGGAAACGCCATTTCAGCACCTCTTGCACGACCCCTACACATTCCAAAAAAGAAACCTTGTCCTCTTCCAAAACCTGCTTGAGTATTACAAGGACCCATACCTCTCCCTGAAAACGCTCCTTTCCCTAAAGGGCCTGTTCTATCAAAACCCGGCATTACATCACCTCGCTAATTTTATTTTTTATTTTTTTCTTGTTCTTTACATTTTCCTTTTTTTCTTCCTGTTAAGGGACCTTTCCCTGCAGGACCTGTTCCATCAAATTTAGGCATATAATACCCCCTATATTAAAACACGTTTTGAATCATTATTCAAAACTATGTAATGAATTATTATTCATAATGGTATTTAAGGGTTATGGTTTGTTAAAAAAGCAAATAATTATTGCTTCCACTCTTTTGTTAGAGCGGCAAGGAGTTGTTCAACAGTATAATGCGCACGAGTAAGCTTTAATTCACCATTTACAAAAACTCTCGCAAAATAAGGGGCACCTGAACCAGGCATATGAAAAAATTTAACATTTGCACCAGGAAGACTAAAATTTGGTACATGAAGAGGTTGCATTTCTAATCTTTTTGAGTGATTTCTTTTAGCTTCAATAGCACCAGTGGAAACACTCGAAATTTTTTTACTTCCCATAAGAAAAGTAAAAATAAAGAAGTATAAAAGAATTTAGATTTTAGTAATATAGTGTCAAAAGCAACTGAAATAAAAAAAGAAATTGCAAAATACGCCGATTCTGAGAAAGCGAAAATATTGCAGGGTTTTTTCAAAACAGGAAAAGGCGAATATGGCGAAGGCGATATTTTTATTGGCGTAAAAGTGCCTGAAGTAAGAGAAATTGCAAAAAAATTCAAAGAAACTGAATTTTTTGAAATTGAAAAATTGTTAAAATCAAAAATACATGAAGAACGATTGTGTGCATTGCTAATTTTAATTCAAAAATTTGAAAAAACAAACGAGAAAGAAAAACAAAAAATTGTCGATTTTTATCTTGCAAACACAAAGCAGATAAACAACTGGGATTTGGTTGATTTAAGTGCGCCAAAAATAATTGGAAAACATCTTGTTGAAAAAAACAGAAAAATTGTTTATACTCTTGCAAAGTCAAAAGAATTATGGGAAAAACGAATTGCAATAATTGCAACTT
>CAYMWD010000109.1:0-3857 GCA_964394025.1 uncultured archaeon
TATTCTTTTACCGTATCGGGTAACATAACACCTTTTTTACCTTTTAGAGCTTTTTTCCAATCTTGTATTTTATTTGCATGACATTTTTCAATTTTATCTCCTGCTAGACTTGGTAATTTACCATTAATTTTTACTCATTGAACAAGTTTAATTGCTTTTTTTTAAAATTCCGGCTCATTTTGGGGTTAAAAAAACAAACCTTTATATACAACCATATGACCTTATATATAATTGTGGATTTTTTCCACAGTGAGCCTAACCCGATTTCTCACATAAAAATCTTAGCAGAAACTGCCCCGGTTTTCCGGGGCCGAATTCTCTTTTTTTTTCAAAAAATTATGTTTAGTTAAAGCTAAATTATGTAAAAAAATAAAAAAATAGTTTTTGAGTTTTTTAA
Organism: uncultured archaeon; assembly: GCA_964394025.1. Taxonomy (GTDB): domain Archaea; phylum Iainarchaeota; class Iainarchaeia; order Iainarchaeales; family Iainarchaeaceae; genus PCWY01. The sequence continues at coordinate 398 of CAYMWD010000109.1, forward strand.
TAAAAAAGTTTAAATTCTAAAACAGTTTAGTTTACAAAAGATTAATATACAAAGTAACTGTAATTAATTATAGTTCGGAAGTGAATAAAGTGGACGCACGTTGGAGAAATCTTGGAATCATTGCTATTATAATTGTAATAATTGCAGTTATTTTTTTGATGCCTGTTTCTATTTCTGGTGATTCAGATTTTATTGCGGTAAAAAATGCAGTTGAATCTAATGGATATACTTTTGAATCAATTTCAAATTTAAAAACTACTGGGGAAACGAATGACCAGCAATTTATTTCAATGAAATCTGATTTGAGTAAAATAGAAATTTCAGAAAATAAAATGGAAATAGGTAATATAAGGGATTATTATTCTGATCTTGCTCAGCTTAGAATTGATGAAATTAATTTTTTAAAAAATCTTTCTAATTATTCAAATGATTCTGATCAGATTTCTGATACTATTTGCGGAGATTTAGATATCTTAATTGCTATGGGTGTTGATTTTGATTCTGTTATAGCAAAAGCAAAAGGGCTTAATATTTTTAAAGAAGAACTTGAAAAAAATGAAGAAATAAACGAATTGAATATTTTTTATGAATTGGATGTTGCTACTTTAGAAGATACTGCTAAAGCTTATCATACTTGGGCAGATTATGTTTATGCTATTTGTGCTTCAGCAATGATTTCAGCAGAGGTTTTAGAATGAAATCAAAATCACTTTTACTTTTAATAGTCTTACTTTTACCTTCATTTTCATTAGCTGCTGATTGTTCAAATGCTGGAGTCTGGACTACTGCTACTAATGGAAATTATCCTGAATACACTAATTGTGTTGTTAAAGGATATACTCCTGAATTTGATAAAAAAGATACTGATTCAGGTCAAGTATTTATTCCTCCTGTTGGAGGTATTATGCTTGATGTTCAAGCAGGTACTTTTGCAGGGGAAAGAGCAATGGCTGCTGCAGGTGCAGCACAAAGAGGCCTTGTAGGTGTAAGTTCTCTTGCAAGGGCAGGAGCAACGCTTAATACAATTGCTGCAAATTCTGCTGATGCTGTTGTTTTTGAAAAAATGGTAGCTCAATTAAAAGCAGGGTCTCCATTAACTGAGGATGTTTTTGGTTTGTTGAATAAATATAATCTTGTAGCTGATGGCGCTACCAAAAGTGTTTCTTTTATTGATGATGGTACAAGGCTTATTGCTAATGCAGATAAAATAAAACCTGCTTTTATGGCGAGGCTTGCTAAGGCAAGTGTTGCTCTAAATGTGCAGAGGGCTGCAGAATTAACAACTAGATTAGATACTGTTGTTGGCTTAACTGATGATATTCAAAAATTACATTCTGCAGGAAATACAACTAGAGTGGTAGCTAAATCAAAGGAATTATTTTCTCATCTTGATGTTTTAGCAAAAGCGGGAGATATTACTCAGGATACTGGTAATGTTGTAAATGTTGTAAAAAGTGGGAGTAATTATACGCTTAAGGTTACTAATAGTGCTGGTAATGTTTTGAAAACATCTGATTTTGTAGCAGATGTTGGCGGAGCTCTTTCTAAATTGTCTTGTAGTGGAGCATCTTTAAATGTTCTTAAACAAACGACTGCTTTAGCAGCAGCTGCAAAAGTTCCTTGGTATAAAACTGCTTGGGTTGGAACAAAAAGTACTGTTGGTAAAGTAGCAAAAGTTGGAGGTATATTTGTAGGAATTCCAAAAGCAATTGTTACTAATGGTGCATATATAGGTCTTGCAGCTAGTATGCCTGAACCTTCTCCTCCGCGTATTTCAATTGAACAAACTGCTGCAGGGCTTAAATATTTTATAAATTTAAATTTTGCTTTGAATTATGAACGATTTGAATCTATGAGGGATGATTTTGAAGAAGGCATTGACTCAAGTTATGGCGGAGTAGGAAACGTTCTTTGGGAAACAGCTTCATTCTTTGATCCTACTGAATTAGGCTGGGCTGCTTATGATGGTTATGAATGGATTACAAGCAGTAAAAAGAAAAATCTTGTAAAAGGCTGTGATCTTTATTTAGTGACTCCTAATAGTGCTTCAACTGTTGTTCTTGAAAATAAACCTTGTTATATTAGTTTTGAAGGCAATGAATCAACTTATGTTAATTTGCCAAAAGGAAAATATATTGCACAGGTTTATCTGAAAATAAGTGAAGATTTCCTTGAAACTTTTTTGGAATCTGATGGTTTTTCATCTACTGGTTTTCCTCCTGTAATGAGAGGAGCACTTAGTCGCAATCAATTTTCAACAGTAAAAAATTATGTTATGACTTATGGTATTCCTTCTGTTTCAAAAATAATTGAAGTTGATACTGGAATTTCAGCTGCTGATCCAAGTAAAGTTTATTTAATATTTAATGTAACAAACTTGCCTTCAGATATTAGTCTTAGTGTTTTGCGTGCTGGACTTAAAGTTTATGATTCAGAAAGTGGTTCTCTTCTTGCAGATTCTAGTAATATTGTAATTGATTCGAGTAATAGGACGCTTTATATTGCGGGTTTAAAAGATAAATCAAACGCAAAGTTTGTTATAGAAGTTCCATCGTATAAAACGATTGAACAGACACTTAATTTTTCTACCGTTGATTTTGTAAATGGGAGTAAATTAAGATAGGGTGATTATGGTGAAAAAAGTATTAATTATTTCAGTTATTTTAGTATTATTTTTTGCGGTTTTTTCGTCAAGTCTTGATACTGCTTTGCCTTTTGTAAAAGAAGAAACTCCTTCAGGTGATGATTGTGTTGGTTGTGTTTTCGAAATAATAGGGCCGAATCCTTACAATAAAGATTTGAAAGAAAATTTTGAAGTATTATATGATTTTTCTTCTATTTATTCGGATAAAGAAGTTTCTTTAGGTCTTGTAGCAAACGGAAATGTTAATGGTACTGAATATAATCTTGATCTTTCTTCTAGGTTGAATAAAGAGTATGAATCTACTGGGAAAGGATCGCCTTCAAAAGGAAAAATTACTCTCGTTTATGATGATATGAACATAATGCCTCCAGGTAAATTTGATCTTTATTTGAATGTTTCAGATTTCAAAAATTATGATTCTAGTACTGTTAAAAAATTAATTAACCAAACTAAATTAACTGTTATAGAAAAAATTCAATGTAATGCAATTGAAGGAATTACAAAACCAGTAATAACAAAATTATATGTTGGGGATGAGTTTTATGATTGTACTTCAACTACTGAACCATGTAAAGATATTTTTATAGATCCAAATTCAACTGAAAAATTAGAAATTTATTTTAATTATCCAAAAACACATTCAAAATTTACTCTTGATTTTTGGGGTTTAAAAGAAAGTTCAACAGTTCCATTAGGAAATTCAACTTCTTTTGGCGAAAATGAAAAAAATGGGTATGTTACTCTGAATGGTAAAACAGTTCCCACAAGAGCAACACAGTTTATTTTTGCTTCAGATAATCAGAATATTTATACTGG
>CAYMWD010000110.1:0-3814 GCA_964394025.1 uncultured archaeon
GTAATTCCTCTTACAGTTCTTGCAATAACTTCATCAGCAACTTTGAATGCATCCTGAATAGGTAAATTAGGCACTAATTCAACAAGTCTATTGTTGTCAATTACGACAACAGTGTCTGTACAATCTTTTAATGCTTCAATTCCTTCTTCTGCTTTAATGAGTCTTGCTTTTTCAAGTGCAAAAGGGTATGTTACAATTGCAACTACTATTGCTCCTTGACCTTTTGCTATTTCTGCAACTATTGGTGCTGAACCGGTTCCTGTTCCTCCACCCATTCCTGCTGAAACAAAAAGCATATCTACTCCATCAAGAACTTCTTCCAAAGCACTCCTTGAAACTTCTGCTGCTTTAGCACCTATTTCAGGGTAACCTCCAGCTCCAAGTCCTCTTGTAACGCTCTTACCAATAAGAATTTTGGTTAGTTCGTCGTTTATTATAGCTAAATGCTGTTTATCAGTATTTACTGCAACTAATTGTGCTCCTGAAATACCCATATTTGCAAGTCTATTGACTGCATTACATCCTGCGCCTCCGCACCCAATTACCATAATTTTAGGGCTTCCGAACTCTTCAAGCCTATCTTCGACCTTTTCAGTGTTCGAAACTGCGTTTTCTATCAATGATTTCATGTTGGTTTCACCTCTTTTTTAAAGCATTTTCAGTAAAAATGGCAACTAAAAACGCTATTACTCTTACTATTGGTGCTTAACTCCTTTATATGCATTCACTTTTATGTATAAGGGGATATTAACGCTTTTTTTAAAAAAGAAACCCCTAAAAGCCTCTAATTCGTTATGTATAGGTGTTAACTTACTCTTATTTTTCAAAATAGTGTTAATAAGACTTAACAATCCCTTAATTTTGAGTAAAAGTGTTAAAAAAGGTTTATTAGTAATTTAAAGTTATATTTAAGTTTTTTTTAAGATGATTTTAATTAAATTTTGGGATTAAAGTAAATTTTTCTTTCTTTTTTTTAGTCTTATTCCTGTAAATATGGCGTTTATTCTATCGACACTTAATTCAGTAGCATTTACTACTTCTGCAAGATTAATTTTTCTTGCTGGTTTTGATAACATATATTCTGCCAAAAATTGTTGAGCTGTAGCTCTTGTCAAAAAACCATTACTTCTTCTCATTAAATCATTTATGTGTAAAATTCCATTTTTAGCTTCAGCTCCTTCAACTGCTTGCATAAATTCAGCAATAATTTTCTCTTGTCTTTCTTTTGTTGTTCTAGGTATTTTTCCAAGGCCTAAATGTTCTCTTGCTCTTTGCATAACTTCTTGATAATATTGTCTTCTGCGGTTAGGGAACTTAGTTCTTAATTTTTGCCCTAAATCAAAACTACCTAAAGTAGTTCTTTCAATTAAATCAATAGCATATTGCAATTCAGGAGTTCTATTAAGTTCAATTTTTCTTTCAATTTCTCTTCTTTTTCCAACTCTTTCATTTGCTTTTTTTGAACGCTTAGCGTGTTTGCACAATTTTACAACTCTTTGTCTATTTGCTTCTGCTAGTTTAGCAATATCTCTTAATGAATAAGCAAAATCAAATACTCCTGGTTCAACTTCAATTTTTTTTGATAATAATTTTACAAGTTTAGCATCAGTAGAATGTTTTCCGTTTATTGCAGAATTACTTCTTATTTTTCTAGATTGTTCTTCTGTTCTAATTTCATTTGCTCTGTTAAATCTAGCAACAGTTTCAGGGTGAACTTCAATTTCTCTTGCAATAGTGTGGTTATCATGTCCTTGTTTAAGCATGAACTCCATTTTTCTGACTTGAGTAATTCTGAGCTGTCTTGCCATAAAAAATCAACGTCTCTATGGTTTAAATACCTGTTCTGCACCAATTAATACGAGCTAGATTGGGGGAGTAGCGGTCTCCTGTTGCGTGAAATCCGCTTTAGCACGAATCGAAGCCTTTGAGGCGGCTCAGGGATTATTGTAATGGCCCTTTTCCAACTATGACCTTCTGTCCTTTGAGGTTGTATGGATAAGCCAACCCCGTGAGACCAGGAATGGAGCAGCGGTAACTTATTCTTTCAATGCTCTGAGTAAACGGAAGCAAGGAGGATTAGGGATTAAACATTGCAGTTTTTTCTGTGTCCACTTAGGGGCGTGCTCACTAACCTTTTTCTTTTCTTGCGAAGAAAAGAAAAATGTTAACGAAAAAGAAAAGAAGCTTGTTTTGCGGAAAGGATGCTTGCTTTAAGTGAAAGAAAAGTGAATTTGTTTTGCAAAAAGATTTTGCCTTCAGCTATCTAGTTATTAGAAAAATAATCAAGCTTTGCTTGATTTTACAATTTGTGTTTGTGTTCTAATGCTTCTACGTGCTTATTGATGTGTTCAAAAGCTCTTGCTTCGTGTCGTGCTGCTTTTTTTTCATGTCTTTGCGCAAGCCAATCTTCAAGATTTTTTATAACAGGAAGTTTTTTCTTGCTTTTTTTTTCATTAGCTATACGAAGTTCTTTATCTCTTTCACTTATTTCTTTTTTGTAATTTTCATAATGTTTTTCAGGCATATTATCACGTAGAATTATGAAGTGCTTTTTAGTTAAAAAGCTTTTTCCTCTGTTTTTGCAAGAGAAAAAGTATCAATAAATGAAACAAAAATTGCAGCACTTGCCCCTGCAATAAAGCCTAATAAAAGATTAGCAATAAAAATAAAAGTAGTAAAAGCACCAATTCCAAGAATTAGCCAATAATTATTTTTAATCATTCCAAGCATTGGCACTTGATTAGCAAGCATATAAAAAGTAATTTTTTGATTATTAGATTCTTGCTGTGCTTTAATTTGTTCAATAACTAATTGTTTTGTTTCAGCTGAATTAAGAGTTGTATGCATTGCTTGCATTAAAGAAACAAAATTTACTGCTTCAATTTCTTCACTATTAAGAAGTGCAGTATATTGTTCAGTAAACATTAATTCTTCTACTGTTTGAATTTTTGAAACAACAATTGCATCAGCATAACTTTCTGCGATTTGTTGATTTCCTCCCCCGCTCAAAGCAATATCCATAATCGTATTTTCAAGAGTTGTTAAATGTTCTTCTTCATTTTGGATTGCAGAAAACGCAACTGCAACAAAAAGTCCAAACCCAAAAATAAGAAATCCTTTTTGAGCAGCAGCAAGACAACTTCTAAAAACAGGCATACTTTTTAGTTCATCTTTTTTCAAAAAAGTACTTTCAACAACTAATATTGTTGAGCAGAAAAAGAAAACCAGCATAAAAATAGAGCCAATATCAAATTTCACAATTGCAAGGCTAATAATTCCTCCAATTAAAACGCCTGTAAGTACGCCCATATAAATTATTGCCTTTTCAACTCTGTGACAAAGAGCACTAATAAATCCTATTGTTATTGCGAGCCCAACTAAAAATATTCCTGCAAATATCAGTTCTTCAAAAGAAAGAGTATCAAAAAAAAGCACTTTTTCATAATTAGAAAAAGCAAGTCCTGCAGACCATATAATCGTGCCAATTGCAACAATTACTCCAATTACAGTTGTTTTAATTATTGCATCTTTTTCAAGTTTTTCCATTTTTATCGCAATTATTACTGATTCTTCGTATAAAAAACCTTCTCCTTGCGTTAGTAAAATCATTTTTAAAGTTATTCCAAGTCATTTAATTAGAGTAAAAAAATCTTTTTGCCCGGGTAGCTTAGCAGGTAAAGCATCTGGCTGTTAACCAGAGGATCGTAGGTTCAAGTCCTACTCCGGGCGCTTATTTTCAGCTTTTTGCAAACCATTTAAATTCATTAAAGATATTATTTAATGCAAATGAATATTCCTTTTTCTGAAAAAATAA
>CAYMWD010000111.1:0-3807 GCA_964394025.1 uncultured archaeon
CTGCCTGATAAAGTGCAAGAGCTTCTTTGAAATAATGCGCACGAGCAAACACAACAATATTTTGAATTATTTTTTTAGAATATTTTATGAGTGAAATTGAATCTTTAGGTCTTGAAATTGTCACTACAAGAACTTTTGCTTTTTCAAGATTTACTTTTCGCCAAACATCAGAATTATCGGCTGAACCATAAATTGCCTTTATTCCTTTTGAAATATTATCAAAAACAATTTCAGAATCATAATCAACAACAATAACATGTTCGGTTTTTCCGATTGTTGAAGCAATTCCAGAACCAACCATTCCACCTCCAAAAATTACAATGTGCTTGTAGTAGCTTTCAGGAAGTTCTTCAAGCGCATTAATTTTTTTGCTAAAACGTTTCATATTGCTAACAGGAGTTAACATTCCGCCAAAAGTTTTGTTCATAAAATCATAAATCGGAGTAGTGTAACCCATAAAATAAGGCGTAAGAACCATAGAACCTGCAATAAGCACAAGAACAAATGAATACAATCCAGGTGTTTGTTCAAGAATACTTTGGCCTTGACTTGCAATTATAAAAGAAAATTCAGATACTTGTGCAAGACCCAAAGCAACATTAAGACTTATTCTGCCGCCATAACCATTCATCAAAGTTATAATGTAATAAATTAATGGTTTGAAAATGAAAACTATTCCAATAAGCACAAGTGCAAGAGATAATGGAAACAAACCAAATGTAAATGTAATCTGCACGCCTAATGTCACAAAGAATATTGTTGCAAGAAAATCACGTACACCCCTTATTCTATGAAGAACTTCAAGATTATAAGGCAAAGTTGATAATGCAACTCCTGCAACAAATGCACCTACAGCCATTGAAAAATCAAGCAAGTATGAAATAAATATGAACACAAAAACAGAGCTCATTGCTGCAAGAAAAAATAATTCTTCAGAATGGCTTGCAAATTCAAAAAATTTCGGGTAAAGATGCTTGTTCATTAAATACGCCACACCAAGAAGTACAATTACTTTAAGTGTAAGCATTAACACTAGCTCAAAAGAGAGAATATTATTAATATTTTCAAGCAAAGGCAAAGCCAGTATTACAAGCACATCTTGAATAAGCAAAAAACCAATCATTAGTCTTCCATGAAGCGTATTAATTTGATGTTCATCCGAAAGAAGCTTTACAACAATAGTAGTTGAAGAAAATGCAACTATAAGACCTAAATAAATTGCCTGTTCAAAAGAAAGAATATTAAGGAAAAAATTGAACACAAATACAAGAATTGCAGTAAGAAAAACCTGCAACACCGAACCAATAATTGCTACTTTTCCAAATTCTTTTAGTTTTGAAAAATCAGATTCAACCCCGACAGAAAACAAAAGGAATGCAACACCTAACTCTGAAAGAATAATTATTTCTTCCGTTGTTGTCACACCAAGAGTCAAATCACCAAAACTTAAACCCAAAGAACCTAAACCCATTGGACCTATTACAAGCCCAGCAACCATATATGCAAGAAGAGAAGGTTGATTTAACCAGCGAGCAATAAAATTGAAAAATGTAGCCGCAAGCAGGATAAGCCCAAGGTCAATTAACATCTGAATTCCGACTACTTCGCTCATAATTTTACCACACTAAAATAAGTAATTAGAATATATATTTGTTTACCTTGTGATTTAAGGCATTAGTTTGGCGAATAAACCACAACTAATGATTTACTCAAAATGCATTGAAAACTTATTTTTTGTTTTTATTTATAAAAATAAAAACTCCAACAGCAACAATCACAATAATCAAAAGTATTGCAATTGGAACTAAAATTGAACCTTGTTCACCTTCAAAGTTTTCAACTTCAACCCAATTTTTCTTTTCATCAGAGATATTAAATGCTTTTTCCTCAGATAATCCAGTCGAAGTTGCAGATAATGTTTCTCCACCAACAATTGTTTTCTTTTCGCCCGTTACATTACTTGTAAAATCAACAACCCCTTCAATAAGCTTGATAGTAGTATTTGTGTCATTTTCCTCAAGAATAAATGTCGTTCCTTTGATTCCACAGGTAGCCCAATTACCTTTGACTTCAATAGATTCTCCTGCAAGTACTTTTTTAATATTCATGAAAAGTCTTCCTTTAAGAACTTCAAGTCTTGAAATTTCTTTTGGAGGACTACTTATTACAATTTCACTTTCTTCCTTCATTGTGATAGTGCTATTGTCTGCAAATGTAATCCACGCTAAACTTTCTTCACCAGTTAGCACGTGATCATTGACACAAAGAATAGAATATAATTTAGCTGATCTTAAATTATCTGGATTACTATCAGGAAATATATCCACAACTTTACTGATTGAACTAAACTTTGCGCCTGAATCAACACAAGGCTCTTCAACAAATTCTTTTTCTACGGCTATTCCCCCAATAATTGATTCTGGTTTAATTTCATCAGTTTTTTCTTTACTAACTCTTAAATCAACATTGTAAACTCCGCATACCCCGCCACACACTTCTAATCTTACATTACCAATAATTGTATCAGAAGCATAATCAGCTGGAACAACAAAAGTAAAATCAAAAGGCAATTCAACAGTTCTGTTTTCAACAAGACTGTCTTCGCCCTCAGCGGGCCAGTTTACTGATTGGTCCGCAAGGCTTGCTTTCATTGTTACCCATGATTTAAGCCCTTCAGGTCTTGCTACAATCATTTTTCCTGAAAAATGAATTGGCTCTCCAGTGTAAGTTCCACTGTGCACTGTTGGACTGTCAATATCAGCCGAAAAGTCAGGACCTGAAATAGAATAAATCAAATAAGCATCCCCTGGGTCACCATAAGAATTTGACACCTCGCCCGCAAAAACACCTTGCAATAAAAAAATTACACTTATCACAAATAAAAAATTTTTCAAAAACAACACCCCCAATTGAATATTAATTAACAAGACATATTTTAAATGATAATTACCAAACCAAAAAAAAACTAGCATTCATTGTTCTTTGTCTGGTCTTTATGCTGAACAATATAAGCAAGTGCAGTGCTCATTATAGGCATTGTTAAATATCTCAATCCAATTTGTGAAATATAAGAATCAATCGTCATTTGTGAAATTGAAAGTAAAATAAACAAATCAAGGCTAAGGTTTATTGCAAACCAAACAAAACCTAAAAGTAATCCCTGTTTCAAATAACATCCATCAACTGATTTGAAAAAAATCACCATAAAAAACGCAGCAACACCAGTTGACAGAACCATCATAATTGTTTTGAAAAGAAAAACATCAATTACAACATTTCCATCAGGAGAATAAAATAAAAAAGAAATCAAAAAAGGAATTAACCATACAAAAAAACCAAAAGCAACAATTTTCGTTATACTTTTTGCTTTATCAACCATGCATTATGAGTGAATTAAGAAATATAAAAGATTTTTCTTTTGCACCGGCAATATGCCCCTTAGTAAGTGATTAAATCCAAAAAAACATTTTTTTTGCATGAATACACTTGAAAAATTAAAAATTCTTGGAGGTGCAACAAAATGGGATGTTTGCACTCCAGGAGGCACTAAAAGGAATACCCCTGCAATAAATGATGATTCACGAATGGGGGATGTGGTAAGAAGTGCAGTTTGCAAGGCATTCACTCAGGATGGAAGATGTGTTTCTTTAATGAAAGTTCTTCAGACAAATTCGTGCATTCATGATTGTAAATATTGTACAAATTCTATTTCGTGCGAAAAAAAACAACAAAAAGTTTCTTTTGAAGCAAAAGAGTTAGCTGATTTATTCATGAATATGTATTTGCGAAACTATGTTGAAGGATTAT
>CAYMWD010000112.1:0-3807 GCA_964394025.1 uncultured archaeon
AGCAATAGTAAACGCAAACACAAATGGGTGTAGAAAAATCAAAAAAATTGCTATAGTTGAAAATGATAACACACTTGGCGGAGAACCAGCAATGCCTTGCGGAATATGCTTACAATTCATGCAAGAAATAGTAAAAATAACTGGAAAAGACCTAGAAATAATAACAACCAATGACAACAAAACCAAAATTCTAAAAACAAAACTCTCAGAATTATTTCCACACCCATACCATGGGACGAATGGGAAAAAACTAAAATAAGCTAAATTTATCAACTTCTTTGATTTTATTTATTATATGCTTAAAGGAACTAAAAGAGCTTCTCCAAAAGAAACAATTACAAGAGAATACACTGGCAAAGAAAGAGCTTGGTACAAAAAGCCAAGAGAAGAACCAAGAAGATCAAGCAAAGATAAAGGTGAATAATATAGAAGCGTATTTTTTGGAGAACCTAAACCAGGTGAAACTATGGCAATACATAATCACCCTTCGGCATTTGGATTATCAATTCACACACTTCCAAGTGTACTGGATTTAAAATTGGCTTTATCAGCAGCACCAGTAGTAGGCGGACAAATCAGAAGCCATGCAATTGCAGTTCAAAATGAAGGCCAACTTGCAGGATATACTGTTTTTAATTTTACACAAAAAAAAGAAACACCAAAAAAAAATTTACTTGCTGCTGATGAAACTACAAAAAGTGAAAGAGATTGGTTGAAAGAATATTCAAACTTACTTTCAAACTGGAATAAACAACCATTCGATTCAAAAAGAAATTTTAGAAGAGCGCTTGAATTATTGAAAGCAATGGGAGTAAAAATAAAATTCACACCTAACAAAAAAGAAGGCTATCAATTCACAGGACACTCATTTGCAAAAGCCTAAGGGTTTTTGCGCTTTTTAAATACCTTTATAAACCTTTATAAACCCTTTTTAAATAACCCATTTATAAAGGGTTAGCGGGGGAGACCATGAAATATACTATTGTTAATATTGTTGCATCAGCAAATCTGAATACTAATATTGATCTTTACAACTTGGCTATAACTATTCCAAGTGTTGAGTACGAGCCGGAGCAGTTTCCGGGAGCGATTTTGAAATTAAAAGAACCTAAAGTTTCAATGCTTTTGTTCAAGAATGGAAAAGTAATTTGTTCAGGTGCTTCAAGCGAAGCTCAGATTCCTATGGCAATTTACAAAGCTTCAAAAATGATACACGAAATACAAAAATCAGTTAAAGTTCAAAAAAATGCTGATTACACTGTTGTGAATCTTGTTACTACTGCAAATTTACACATGAACCTTGATTTGTTCAAAACTGCAATGGAAGCAGAAAATGTTGAGTACGAACCAGAACAGTTTCCAGGCGCAATTTTAAGAATACATGATCCAAAACTAACTTTGCTTTTGTTCAAAAACGGAAAGTTGATTTGTGCAGGCGCTAAAAACGAAACTCTTTTGAAAAAGGGATTAAAAAAAGCAGCTGCAATGATTAAGAAAATCAACGAAGAACCAAAGAATAAAAAAGAGACTAAAGAACTTCCTACAAAAAAGAAAGTTGCGAAAAAATAAGTAAAAGGCTAAGGTTTAAAAACCTTACAATACGCAATAGTTATTGATTAGCGGTCATAGCGACGGGGAAACACCTGTTCTCATTCCGAACACAGAAGTTAAGCTCGTTAGCGATTAGCTTTTGGCCCTGTTCTTTGAACGGAGCCTGCTTGACGCTGCTAATCACTTATTCTTTTTTTTAAAAATTTAAGTTCTATCGAGTCCAAACGAAGATAGTACGCTCTACCGCCGTGAGCAGACGGCGTGCTAATCACTTATTCTTTTTTTTATTATTTTTTTTTAATTAATTTATTTAATTAATTTAACTTCACTATTTTTTAAAATTAGAATAAATTAAAATAGAAAAGACCAAAAACTACAATACATACTCCTAATTGCATTGCAAGAATTGTTTTGACTAATTGTGGTTCTTTCATTGGCCCAAATTTTTTTAGAACAAAATGAGTAAATGAACCTATTTTTTCAGGTGCTTTTAGAGTACCGTCTTTGAGCGGAACTCCAAATGATTCTGCTTGAAATTTATTGCGAGCTTTGAAAAATAATTCTATCCAATGAAGTGCAATTATTGAAATTCCTACTTTTTCCATGTTTCCTATTATAGAAATTACTGCAATACTTGCACCAATCAAAAGTGTAAGTGAGTCACCTCCAAAAACCTTTGCAGGAAACCAATTGACCCTGATAAATGCAAGAAGAGAAGCTACAATTGCAACACCAATAATAAAAGCTTCAATCTGGCCATCTAAATAAGCCACTAATGAAAGCGTTGAAACAATTAATACCCCTAAACCTGCTTCAAGCCCATTGAATCCTGCAAGCATATTGAATGCATTTGAAGCGCCAGTAATTCCTAGCGGAACAATAATTAAAGAGTAATAAATTCCAAGGGAAACTATTCCAATAAAAGGAAGCACAACATAATCAGTTCCTGCTTGAACAGCCATTAAAGGTAACGCAGCAAATAAGGGGAATAGTGCGTGCTGATATTGCCTTATTCCTTTTTTCCAACCAATAAGGTCATCTACAATTCCAATTATTCCAACAAGAGTTATTGTTAAAAATGACGCAAAAAGAATTAGTAAATTTAGTTCAATAAAACCAAAATAAGTTGAAACAAAAATTGAAGAAATTATTCCAAGAGAAACTCCAAGAATTATTGAAATGCCGCCCATTTCTGAAACTTCTGGTTTTGAAAGTTTGTTCATATCTTTTCCAACAAGATTTCGAGCAGACATTTTTCTTATTAGAACCGGAAGAATAAATGAGGTAAGCAAAAAAGAAGAAGAAAAAACAAGAACAAATGATAAGACAATAGAAAAAATAAAATTCACAATAAAACCTCTTATTTAACCACTTCAAATATCCTTACTTCCCTATTCGAATAAACTAATTTTAGGAAAGGAATATTTTCGTAATCAAAGAAAAGTTTTACTAACATTGTGTCATTTGCTTCTTTGTTCATAATGAATATTTTAGGAGTTGTTTCTGATTTGTATACAAATCCTTTGATTGTATTTGAAATTAATTTATTTGATTCTTCTTCTCTTCTTACGGGCAATGCCATATATTCTTCAGCAGAAAGTGCATTTTGCCCGCAATAAACTGTTTGATTTCCTGAAAGTTCATCAGCAGAAACTGAACAACCTATTGCTACTGAAATGTATTTTGAAATTCTTTCATCAGAACCGTTAGTAGTATTATACGCATAAAGCCCTAAAGAACCCATTTTTCCAACAAGATCTTCACTTACAACCACATAATCTGCGCCATATTTTTGAATTATTTTATGAGCTTCAGATTCATCACCAGTAATCATAAAAAGAGCCATATCTGAATTTGATTCAAAAACAAGATTTCTATTATCATTACTAACTGCTCGTTCAGAAATAAAAGTAATCCAGTGCCCTTCATCCCACCAATTAAAAAGTTTTGAATCTTCAGGAGTATTTTCATTTAACCATAAAAGTGATTCTTTCCACCCAGTATTTTGTTCTATGCTTGGAGCATTGTTTGCAACAAAAAGAACACCTGCAGAAATTCCAATAAGAAACATGAATCCAAGCGATAAAGCCACTAATTTTTTTTCGAATCCAAATCTTTTTCCAGTCCAATTAAAAAGTTCGTGAATGGTTATTCCTGCTGCTGCAGCTATAGGCAAACCAAAAGTGTAAGTAAATTTTAATCGTATGTATGCCATAAACATTGTTACAAGTATCCAATAAAAAAGCATGAAAGAAA
>CAYMWD010000113.1:0-3790 GCA_964394025.1 uncultured archaeon
ATTTGTTTTCTGTTCCTTTTACTTTGAATTTTACATAAATCGAATTGTCTGTTTGTTTTGTGTATTCAATCTCATTGTATGCAACTGCTGTTTCGCAGTGTGTGCAAGAATGTATTGGATACTTTCCCAAATAAAGCAAGCCTTTTTCATCTGCTTTTTTGAATGTCCACCAAATTGCTTCAATGTATTCGTTGTTAAGTGTTAAATAGGGGTTTTCCCAATCCATCCAAACTCCAAGATTATCAAATTCATCATTCATTATGTCAATGTATTCTGTTGCAAATCTTCTACATTCTTTAATGAATTTTTCAACACCATTTTCTTCAATTTGAGATTTAGTTTTATAACCTAGTTCTTTTTCTACTTTGTTTTCAATTGGCAAACCGTGTGTATCATATCCTGGTTGGTCAAGTACAGAGAAGCCTTGCATTCTTTTTTGTCTCATTGTAATGTCTTTTACAATTTTGTTTAGTGCAGTTCCCATGTGTATATGTCCTGAAGCATATGGAGGGCCATCCATCATGTAAAATCCTTTTCCTTCTGGATTTTGTTTTCTGGATTTTTCAGGAATATTTTTTTCTTTCCAGATTTTTCTTACTTCTTCTTCCTTTGCAAGGTTATATGCTTCAAGTTTGTTCATAATAATCATCTTTTTTCTGCCAGTCTTTTCATTGCGCTGTAAAATTCATTGAATGCTTTTTTGTCTGTATTTTTCTTTCTAGCTAATCTTGTTGTGGTGCTACTTGTTATTACTTGTTGGTTCAGCAATGTTACTAATGCTCTTACGCGGGTTTCCGTGCTATTCCACAGTCCTTCGGTTATCATTTCTATGTGTTTAGCATTTTTTCTGCAATGTGCAACAAACCGTTCATGCTCTTCTGCCCCGTAATTCCCTATTCTGGTCGAGGTTATGAGCCGGCAAGTTTTTTTTATGCGTGCCATGATGGGAGTAAGCGGATTCGAACCGCTGACCCTTGGTGTATAAGACCAATGCTCTGACCAGGCTGAGCTATACTCCCTTGCGCATTTCGACGCGCACTACCAACAGCTCCATACTCCTTTCAGTCGTATGGGCTTGGCTCACTACGTTCACTAATTTCTCGTACCACGAACTATATAGTACAGTATATAAGGGATTAAATTAGGTTTAAAAGGTTAAATGTGGGGCTTAAACCTTAAGCCCTCTGCCTCTAAGGTGTTCTCGTATCTCTGATTCAGGGATTCCATGTCTCTGAGCCGCAGTAGATATCATTTGGGCTGATATTTTACCGCCTATCTGCTGACTTGCTTTAATAACGTCTCCTGCAGCCATTTTAACATGTGCCTGTCCTTGTCCTCTTGTCATTTTTTTGTCATTTTTTTTCCCTGGCATTAATCATCAACTCCTTAAAAAAGCAACTACTTGGAAGTATATAAATTTTTTTGAAATTAAGGCCATTTTTCTGTGAACTCTCGCAAACTGATGTTGTTAGAAGTGTTAATTCCAAATGTTTCGTCAGTTTTTTCAATTTTGCCGTATTTTCCAAGATTAAGTACGAGTGCATTTCTGAAAACACTGGTGTATGCATTTGTTATTTTGTAATATTTGTATTTTTCAATTTCTTTTATTATTTCGTCCCATACAGATAAGTACACACAACCTGTTTCATCTCCACAAAGAACATCTGCTACTTGATGGAACATTCCATCATTTTGTGCTGTCACTTCGCGTGATTCGTTAATATCCTCTACTTTTACAATTAGTTCGATTTTTTTTTGATTTGGTTTGAGGTCTTGCACGTTCATTAAAATAATTGGGTATAAAATTGTTATAAAATGAATTATTGTTTTAGTTTGTCAACAAGCACATCTAATTGTGTTTCGAGCAGTTCTTTTGAACCGTTGTTTTTTATTTCAAAATCAAAATTTTCAAGAACTTCGCCGAGTCCTTTATTTTTTATATCTTCTTCATCTCGTTGAAAAAACTTTTTTTCGTCACTTGAATCTATTTCAGTTCTTCTTGAAAAACGAGTTTCATTTTTCGAAGTAACTTTAATTACTTTAATATCAGGAAATCTATCTAAAAAATAAATCATTTCTTCAACTGAACGAGGTCCAACAAGAACAACTTTATCTTCTTCTATTATTTTTTTTCCAAGAAATTGTGCAACAGCATCCATTCCTGCTTCTTTGCGTAATTCATCTCCAAGTGAGTTCATTCTTTCTTTGTTTGGAACAATTCCTTGCTTTTCTAAAATTTCTTCAAGTACCGAACTAAAAGTGTATTTCACAAATCCATATTTTTCAACTAAATAATCTGCGATAGTATCTTTTCCCGAACGAGCTAAACCGGTTATGATTAGATTCATGTTTATTTCTTTTACTATTGGCGAGCTCATGTTAAAAGAAGCGTTATTCAAGTTAATAATTTTTGTTGTTGAAAAAAGAAAGAGAAGGGAGCATAGCTCCCGTTGAAATATTTTATTGATTTACATCATTGGTGGCATTCCGCCGCCCATTCCGCCCATGTCAGGCATTCTGCTTTTTCCTGTTCCTGCAATGATATCATCTATTCTCAAAAGCATTTCTGCAACTTCTGAAGCTGAAGTAATTGCTTGGGTTTTTACTTTCAGTGGTTCGATTACTTTTTGCTTTTTCATATCATCAAGTTTTGCAGAGTAAACGTTTACTCCAATTACTGTTCCTGTTTTTGTTGAGTGTTTACTTCTCAATGCAACAAGAGTATCTATTGGGTCCATTCCTGCTGTTTCAGCAAGTGTTCGTGGAATAACTTCTAGTGATTCTGCAAATGCTTCTATTGCTAATTGTTCTCTTCCGCCAATTGTTTTTGCATAATCTCTTAGTCTCATTGAAACTTCTGCTTCGCATGAGCCTCCGCCATAAAGAATTTTTCCTATGTTTAGAGCTGCTGAAACTGCGCCAATTGCATCTCTTACTGCTCTTTCAGCTTCATCAACAACGTGTTCTGTTCCGCCTCTTACGAGGAATGAAACGCTTTTAGGATTTTTACATCCTTCAATGAAAACCATGTTGTCACCTGAAATTTTTTTCTCAGAAACAAGTTGTGCTTTTCCTAAATCTTTTGAAGAGATTTCTTTTATTCTGGATGTTACTGTTGCGCCTGTTGCTTTTGCAATAGCATCCATGTCTGATTTTTTAGCTCTTCTTACTGCAACAATTCCTTCTTTTGCTAAATAATGCTGTGCTATGTCGTCAATTCCTTTTTGACATATAACTACATTTGCTCCTGCATTTTTTACTGCAGTAACCATTGCTCGAAGAATTGCTTCTTCTTGATCAAGGAAAGCCTGTAGTTGATCAGGGTCTGAAATCTGGATTTTTGTATCTGTTTCAGGGCTTTTTATTTCCATTGCAGCGTCAACAAGTGCAATTTTTGCATCTTCTATTCTTCTTGGCATTCCGCTATGTACAATTTCTTTATCAAGAACGATTCCTTGTACAAGTTCGGATTCTTTAATGCTTCCGCCGACTTTTTTCTCTACTTTAATATTATCGAGGTTTACAATTACTTTTCCGTTTTCTTCAGTTGCAACTTGGATTATTGCTTTCATTACAAGTTCTCCAAGTTCTTCTGCGCCCTCTGCTGATTTTCCAGTCATAGATGTCATTGCAATTTCTTTCAAAATTGATTTATCTTTGATTGAAATGTCTTCTGAAAGTTCGGTGTAATATTCTTTTGCCTTTGCAGCGGCTTGTCTGTAACCTTTAACTATAATTGAAGGGTGTATTTCATCGTTCAAAAGAGATTCTGCTTTGTCAAGCAAACTTC
>CAYMWD010000114.1:0-3774 GCA_964394025.1 uncultured archaeon
GCCAAGAGTCTGCCCAAAATGTAAGAGTCCTTACTGGGACAAGCCGAAGAAAAAATAGTTCTTTCTTAAGTTGGTGTTATTATGAATGAAAAAATTGATCCTAAACCCTTTGTAAAATGGGCGGGCGGAAAAAGACAGCTCATACAAAAATTAATCGAATTTGCCCCTGAAAATTTTAATAATTATTTTGAGCCTTTTTTAGGGGGCGGAGCATTGTTTTTTGAACTCTCAAAAAACAATAAAATAAATAAGTGTTATCTTAATGATTCAAATTCATTACTTATTAACTCATATAAAACAATTAAGGAAAAACCAACTGAACTAATTAAAGAATTAAAAAATGGAAAATATAAAAACGAAAAAGAAGCTTTTTTAAAAATTCGTTCGGAAGAACCAGTTGATTTAGTCAAAGCAACAGCTAGATTTATTTACTTAAATAAAACTTCATTTAATGGACTTTACCGAGTTAATTCCAAAGGAAAATTTAATGTGCCTTTTGGTAAATATACAAATCCCACAATATGTGATGAGAGAAATATTTTAGCAGTTAACAAAGCTTTACAAAAAGACGAACTATTAAATGTTGATTTTGACAAAGCGGTGGGTAAAGCAAAAAAAGGAGATTTTGTTTATTTTGATCCGCCTTACGCTTCATTGAATTCTGCAAGTTTTACAAAATATACAAAAAATGATTTTAATGAAAAAGATCAAAAAAGATTATTTGAAACTTTTGTGAAGTTAGATAAAAAAGGTTGTTTTGTAATGTTGAGTAATTCGCACGTACCATCGATTTTGGATTTATATAAAAATTTTAACATAAAAACGGTAAATGCAACAAGGATGATTAATTGTAAAGCAGGCGGTCGAGGTAAAATAAAAGAAGTTGTTGTAACTAATTACTAATTATCTAATAACTTCAAGTAAACACGTTTGCATTTGTTCTAAGTTGAATACATAGTTATTATTGTTAAAAGTTTCTTCTAATGGCTTTTTTGTTGAGATCCATCCTTTTCCATCTGTGATCCAAATGAGTTCAATGTTTTGTTTGTTAAGCTCGTTAAATAATGATTTGAATTCTCCACAAACAGCTTTTAACTTGGATCCGCCGCCATTAAAGAAATTTGTTTCTACTAAGTATAATTTTTTATTTGTCAAGTTAAATATTGCAAAATCAAATCTTCTCTCAGATTTATTTATTTTAATCTGAACGTTCCATTTCAATTTGATTTTCTGGGCTGTTGCTTGGGGAATATATTCAAATTTTCCATTTTTTTGGATGTTTGTGGTAATATATTTTTCTACAAGATCTTCCATTATAGTTCCGCCACGGTTTTTTCTCCCATTGGAATCTAATCCAACTTCGACACCATAAACATAATCTACCAAATTTTTTATTTTTTTATTATAAAATAAATCAACTAGTTTTGTTTTCGTCAAAAAATAAGTATATTTTTTTATCTCGTCAGAATTAAGAGTATTTTTTGTTTTAAAATCAAGTGAAAAATAATCTAAGTTTGACTGTTTAGCAATGTCCATAATTTCTAGTTTATTGTCACGAACGGCTAACAAAGTTGGGAATGTTTTTACAATTTCGGGGTATTTCTCTAATATTTGTTTTAAGTCTTTTTCAAAGTCAGTAGTTCCAATAAGTGAATTCAAAATATTTAATTCTACTTTAATATTATCTGTGTTGGATTGTACTTTACTCCAATTAACAAAATAGTCCCAAGTCTTAATTGAATTTTGTAATCCATTTATAAAATGGTCAAAAACGTTATTTTTTTGAATATTTTTATTTTTGTAGCTCTCTAAATATTTCATTTTTTTCACTTGTTTTTTTGTGGCATACTTAACTAAGTACAAATTAGTTTTTTAATCTCTTCTTTTCTAAAGTCAGCTCTTTTTAAGGTTAAATCCAAAAAATTCTTTTCTAAATCAATTCCAATATATTTTCGCCCCAATTCTTTTGCAACAACTCCTGTTGTTCCAGATCCATTAAAAGGATCAAGGATTGTATCATTTTTGTTTGAAGATGCGCTAATTATTCTTCGTAATAACTCTAATGGTTTTTGTGTGGGGTGTTTTCCAAACGTCTTTTCTGAAGGGGGAGTTAAAGGAATATTCCAGACACTTTTCATTTGTTTTCCAGAGGGGCTTAATTTGTCATCCCATTCTTTTAAATTTGAATAATTAAATTTATGTCTTGATAATTTATCTTTTCTTGCCCAAATAAGTGTTTCATGTGAATGTGCAAAATAGCGACAACTTAAATTTGGCGGTGCGTTTGGTTTAAACCAAGAAATTTCATTTAATATTTTATAATCTAATGATTGCAAGGCATAGCCCACTTGATAGATATTGTGCATTGTTCCAGAAACCCAAATACTTCCATCTTCTTTTAGAACTCTTTTACATGCATTAAGCCAATTATAAGTAAAATCAAAATCTTTTTCTAGGCCTTGTGATTTGTCCCAATTTGCTTTGTTAACTGAAACCATTTTTCCCGCTCGACAAGAAATTCCTCCATTTGATAAAAAGTATGGGGGGTCAGCAAAAATTAAATCAACCGAATTACTTGGTAAATCATTTAAGACTTTAATACAATCCTCTCGATAAAGAGTAAATTTTTCATTTTCAAAATAAGGGACGTCCATGTTTTGCTTAGGGAATTTTTACTTATAAACATTTTGGAAGTGTCATGCCGAGGTTAGTCTATTGCAAGTAATTTAAAATAGAATTGTCTCTAATTATTATGGTTGTATTTATGGGTTTAACTTATGAAAAAATGAATGGGAATGTCAATAAGCCAATGCCTGCAAATGAAAAAGCCATTTTGTATTCGGGAGATTTTCCTAATTGTAAAGGGCTTTATCCAGATTGCCCTGAAAAACCAAGTTTTTTGGATAATAAATGTAGGACTTGTCCAAAAACTGACGCTGTTGAAAAACCAAAACTTGACTGGGTTGATTGCGAACATTGCGGCGAAGACGGAGTTCCAGTTTATGTTGACAGTAAAATTAGCGAAATTGAAGATACTAAATGTCATATTTGTAAAAAAATTAACTCAAAAGATTATGTTGCCGGTCAAAGAAACAGTTCTTAGAACATTTTAGAATATTTGTGTTATGCTAGTTTCATTAACAGATTAAAAGTGGGGAAGAGTTAGATTTTTATTGATACGTTCTCTTTGTTAAGTATGCTAAGAGAAGAATTATGTGGTTTTAATGTGGGCTTGTGTTGGTGTGCTATTGGTATGGATTATATGCTTAAATTAATATTTGATTCAAAATTACTGTGTTTGGCACAAATCTTAAAAGAGTTGGCGGATTAAATGAATTCTGAAAAATTGTATTTTTATTCTTATAATTTAATAATTCCATTAATTGTGCCATTAATAGTTTCATTTGCCACTATTTTAGTTTTAGTGAATGGTGAGATAAAAATGGATTTTATTTTGACTATTTTACAAACAATGAGTCTTTTTGCGGTTGTTACTGCATTTACAAATATTGGGATTTGGGGGTCATCAAAAACGGATGGGACAGTTGAGGCGGATAGAAAAAATGAAAGCATAATTTTTTGCATAATTCTTGGGATTTTTAGTTTAACTATTTATTTGCTTATTTTTATATTGCAGCAAAAAATTGATGCTAGCGGGATTTGGACATGGGTAATTTTGATTTGCATTGCATTAATAATCATTGTCGTTGGATGTTTAAAATATTCTTATTATTCTCCAGGGATGTCTAAACTTAATTATGCCAAAGAAATACA
>CAYMWD010000115.1:0-3733 GCA_964394025.1 uncultured archaeon
CAGGAGCATGTGCAGTAATGGCTCTTGAAAGAGTTCCTGCAGATATTCGTGCAATGGGCGGAGTTGCAAGAATGGCTGACCCTAAAAAAGTTAATGAAATTATCAGTGCAGTTTCAATTCCTGTAATGGCGAAGGCAAGAATAGGTCATTTTGCAGAAGCCCAGATTTTACAAGAATTGGGTGTTGATTTTATTGATGAATCAGAGGTTCTTACTCCTGCTGATGAAAAATATCATATTGAAAAGAAAAAATTCAATGTTCCTTTTGTGTGCGGTGCAAGAAATCTTGGCGAAGCATTAAGGCGAATTGATGAAGGTGCTGCAATGATTAGAACAAAAGGTGAAGCAGGCACAGGAAATATTATTGAAGCAGTAAAACATTGCCGCACAATTGCTGAAGAAATTTCTGCTCTTCCGCCATATCCTTCGGAGTTTATGCATAATGTTTCTGAAGAAAAACTTGAAATGGAAGCAGGCCGAATGCGTGTTCCTTCAGATTTATTAAAAAAAACTCTTAAACTTGGAAGACTTCCGGTTGTTAATTTTGCAGCGGGTGGAATTGCAACTCCTGCTGATGCAGCTCTTATGATGCAGTTAGGTGTTGATGGTGTATTTGTAGGTTCAGGTATTTTCAAATCAAATAACCCTGAAAAAATGGCTAATGCAATAGTTCAAGCAGTAACTCATTATAATGATCCTGTAATTCTCGCAAAAGTTTCAACAGGGTTGGGTGAAGCAATGAAAGGGCTTGAAATCTCAACGCTTGAAACAAAACTTCAAGAACGCGGAGTATAATCTCTGCTTTTTTATTAGCGTGATTCAAATTGATTGTTGGAGTACTTGCATTACAGGGCGATTTTGTCGAGCACATACA
The DNA here is from genome assembly GCA_964394025.1 of uncultured archaeon. Classification (GTDB taxonomy): domain Archaea; phylum Iainarchaeota; class Iainarchaeia; order Iainarchaeales; family Iainarchaeaceae; genus PCWY01. The sequence continues at coordinate 874 of CAYMWD010000115.1, forward strand.
AATTCTAAAGTTAATGAAAATTGATTTTGTAGAAGTAAGAAATAAAAATGATTTAGAAAAATGCTCTGCGCTTATTATTCCTGGTGGAGAAAGTACAGTGATTGCAAAATTTCTTTCAACCACTGGTTTGGACAAAGAAATTAAAAAAAGAGTAAAATCCGGAATGCCAATATATGGTACTTGTGCTGGCGCAATAATTCTTGCAAAAAAAGTTGTCGGGGAAAAAAAATTTGAACCTTTAGGTTTGATTGATGTTGAAATAAAAAGAAATGCTTATGGAAGGCAAATTGATTCTTTTGAAGCAGAAATGAGTATTGAAAATAAAAAAATAAATGGGGTTTTTATTCGCGCGCCGATTATTTCAAAAATAGGAAAAAAAGTGGAAGTGCTAATTAAACTTGACAAAAAACCAGTTCTTGTAAAACAAGGAAATATTTTAATAGGCACTTTCCATCCCGAATCTGAAGGTATTACTATAATACACCGACTTTTTTTAGACTTAATACTTACAATAACATCATAATTTTATACTGCTAATTCGTTAGTTTTTCATGCGTATTGTACTTTTTTCAGCAATATTATTGTTTTTATTTTTACAAGGATGTGCTACAAATAATTCTGATTTAGAGTATTTAGAAATTGTACACGAAATTAAAACTTGTGACCCATATTGTTCTGTTGAATACATTTTACTTTCAAATGGTATGATGCTTAAAAAACAATCAAATACTGAAGACATCATACATCACGAAATAGAATTTGTAAAAATAGATGAATCTGTTGCAAAAGAAGTGATTGAATCCGCAAAGCAAAATGTTTTTGAATCACTAAATGAACGTTGTTATAACTGTGATGAATACACTCTTTTTTTTAATGATAAAGAAAAATCATTTATGTATTCAGTAAATGCAAAAAATGCGCCTTTATTTTTGAAAAATATTAAAGACAATTTAGCACAGTTGTTTTCTTCAGGGGTTGCTACAGATCAATTTTTTATTCAGTTTGTTTACAAAAGAATTGGCTATAATTCTTTAGATTATCACATTTTTCCCGATGGTTCAGTTCTCAAAGAAGAGTTTGCAGGAGTAGATTATACTTTAGCAAGTTCTGAAATTTTTTTAATAACCCCTGAAAAATTAAATGAATTAAATAATAGTATTTCTGAAGATTTTTTTGATTCTCAAAGTAATCTTGAAAAATGTTATACTAAAGGGCTTGAGCATGGCTATGTTGAAATTCTTAAAAACGATTCATCTAAATTTATTTGGACCTGCGGGGTAATGGAATCTGAAGCGGATTTGCTTTTTAATAAGCTTTTGGCGGAGTTTGGTTAGAATGAATCGATTTGCTATTACAATTTTATTTTTTTCTATGTTTTTTTCACTTGTACATGCAATTGTAATAGTTCCTCCTGTGGTTTATTTTGCAACTCTTTCAATAGCAACTTTTATTTCTAATTCAATAATTGCATTGCTTGCATTGCTTGCAGTTTCAGGGATTGTAAATAAAAAAGTTTTTGGAAAAAAAATATCTGAACTTTTTTCTGCTTTTTTTTCAGGAATAAAAATTATTTTTATTTCTTTATTTTCAATGCTCATTTCTATTTTCATTATTTGGCCAATTGAATTAATTTCGATAATTCAGGGGTCTTTGGTTGCTGCGCTTATTTGTTTTTGTTTTTTGTTTATTTCAGATTACTCTAAATTCAGAATAGTAAACAAGGAAAGAAAATCAAAAATTATTAAATCGTCTTTAATTTTTTCAATAATAATTCTTTTTGTATTTGGGATTTCTGCAAATTTTTCAACAAGCATAGAAATATTAACTAATAATTCAAAGGAATCCTATCAAAGTACTCCTTTTGATGATGTTCTTTCTTCAGTTTCTGATTCAATGGGTGTTGTCGCAAGTGAGTCTTTGGTTGATCAAGCCTACAAATCAGCTGTTTCAGATTATGATTATGCTGAAGAAAAAAGCAAAATAATCCTTAGTGAAATTTGGTTTTATCCTGAAAATAAAAGCGATTGTATTGTTCAATTAGGTACTCAAAAATTTACCTTTACGCCTGAATTTAGTTGTTTTGTTTATGAAAATTCAGTTCCTTCGAGAATTTTTTGTCCTGTAAAGATTTCTGCAGATAAAGTTTTAGAAAAAGGCAAAATAAATGCTTCTGCTTCTGGTTCGTGTATTGATTCTTTTGAAGTTATTGTTTCAAATGATTCTTTTGAGGTTGTTCAGTAGTGATTAAAAGTCTTGATGAATTTATTGAAAAAAATGCTTTTTCAAATGAAGTAGTTGTTCTTGAAAAAACCGAAAATTCAGAATTAATTGATTCTGTTAAACCTTGCAATAAGGATTTTTTTGAAAATGTTTTTGCACCAAACGGTCCTTATTGGAGTGTTTACAAAGAACTTGGTTTTGGAGAAATTCCTATTAATTTGCAGTACTTGGTTTTTGTTAATGAAAGAATGTATTTCTGCAGAAATATTGAAAAACAATTTTTGAATTCAATAGGCCCTAAAACAAGTTTTTCATATTCTTTAGGAAAATTATCTGAAAAAATTGATTTGTCTTTAGATAATTTACTTTTACTTATTGCTGTTCCTTTTGATTTTGCAAAACAAACCGCAGCAGTTTCTCTTGCAGCAATCAGAATCAATGAAAAACTAAAAGATTTTGAAAAATTTTATTCTAAATCAAAAAAGTTCTGGGTCAATAATTCAAAAAACAGAATAACCAATCCAAAAAAGCTTGCAGAAGAGTCTCTTAAAGGCGCGCTTATTGCAATGAAATATTCTTTTTATTCTTCAGTTGCATATTCGCTAAAAATAAAATTAGCTGACTCTAAATCTTGGTCTGA
>CAYMWD010000116.1:0-3727 GCA_964394025.1 uncultured archaeon
TTTTCCTTGATTTGTTCGTCTATTCTTTTTTCAAGGTCTTTGAGTGAAAGATAGGATTCTTCCTTCCAATAATCTGCGCGATAGTCGTCAAAGAAATCGTCGAACAACAACTAGCACAAATAGAACAACAAAAAATCAAACCATGGGCGATATATAAATGAATACAAAAGAAAAACTTGTTGCAAGAATAGTTCTCTCTGAAAAACCGTGGGAAGAAATGAAAAAAATAAGACTAGAAAAAGGATTGAGTCAGAAAGAACTTGCTCAAAGAATGAAAATTACTCAGTCAACGCTTTCGGATTATGAAGCAGGGAGAAGAAAAAATCCGGGTGTAAGTTTTGTTAAACGGTTTATTGGAATTTTGTTTTGAATTATTTAAGAAAAAGCTGCTTTTATTTTTGACATTTCATTTTTTCTGGATTCAAAATTAGCTTTCATGTTTTCAAAACTAGCAATGTATCTTCTATATTCTGCTTCTCTGAGTAGTTCTTCAATTTTTGATTCAAAAAAATTAGTATCAGGCTTTTTAGCTTTCTTTAAATTATCCTTTAAATGGTCAATTTCACGTCTAAAAATATCATCAGTATCATAATACAACTTAATTTTTGCAAGTTTTTGACGTTCCTCAAAAGCTTTTTCAACCGCAATCCCATAAATTGAATTACTATTAAAAGCCTTGAAAAGCTCAGTTTTTTTCTCATCATTAGCAACCATATAAACCTAAAATAAAAAGTCTAAAGGTTTATATATATCTTTTGTCTTCTTTAATTCTAGATTAAAATGGTTACACGCATACCATCTGGAGTAAAAGAACTTGATACTTTAATTCAAGGCGGTCTTGCAAAAGGAACAATAACATTAATATCGGGAACACCAGGAACGGGAAAAAGTATCTTGTGTTCACAGATTGCACATAATACTGCTAAGTCAGGTAAACGTTGTTTATATTTAAACCTTGAACAAAAAGAAGGGCAAGTTGAAACTCAAATGAAACAATTTGGGTGGACTACAAAAAATTCAAAAAATCTTGTAATTATTACAGTTGACAGTTCAGACCCAAAATTAATAGAATATGTATTAAGAGAAATTAAAAACGCAAAATATGATTTAATAATACTTGATTCACTTGATTCAATTTCAAGTAACCCTATATCTCTTGAAGAAATAAATCAACAAAGCATTGAAAAAATAGCCGAGTTTACAATACCGACAATGATGGATGCTACAATGTTAGGTCGAATGAAACTAAAAAAAATATTCTCCGCAATATCAAAATCAGGAGCTACAGCACTACTAACAAGCGAAAGAGTACAAGGAGCAGAAGGACTAAGCCGAGACACCATAAGCGAATTTTTATGTGACGGAATAATTGTACTTAACGCAATTGAAGGGGAAGAGGGATTTAGAACATTACACATACCAAAAATGAGATTAACAAAACAAAAACAAGGAATATACTCCTTTGTAATCGGAAACAAAGGTTTTGAAATTAAAACACAAGACCAGTAATTCTTATGCCCAATTTATTCGAAATGTTCAAATACTCAAAAATGCTTGAGTTAGGTGATGGAAGAATAGGATTAATGGGAGTTCCCATAAACATTGTTCCTACAAGCATACTAAGAGATCACCAAAAAATGCTAATCGAATCATTAGGTTTCAAAAAAGCTTATGAAAAAATATATGATAGTGCTGAATCAGGTTCTTTGGAGTATAATGGAAATTTTATAAAAAAACATGGTTTTGCAGATAAAAGAAAAATTATTGATTGGCAAAAAAAAATAGTTACTTTTGCAGGCTGGGGTAAAATAGAAATAGCAGAAATAGATTTTGACAAAAAAGAGCATATAGCTCACTTCAAAAATTCACCATTCCCCGAAATATATGGTAAATCAAAATACCCCGTAGACATACTTGTAGCTGGTTTCATTGGAGGCGCATTCAAAGCAGATCTTAAAAAAGATATGAAATGCCTCGAAACAAAATGCACAGCATTAGGTGATCCTTATTGTGAATTTTTAGTATCTTCTCCAGAGATAATAGAAAAAAAGAAAGCAGAATTGTGGAAAAAACTTAAAATAGATAAATAAATCACATTTATAAAAGACGAAAACTTATCTTATAACATGGATTCAATAAAGCACTATATTCAATTGATAGTGCCAGAATATATTCCAATGGCAATAACCACTGCATTAGTAGGTGCCATTGTTACATCTAATACATTGCCTGGCATTGAATTTTTAGTCGTAGCAGTTGTATTATCACTTATAGTCGGGGCTTTTAATTCATTTAATGCTATTGCAGACAAAGAAATTGACACAATTAACAAACCCGAAAGACCTATTCCGTCAAAAAAAGTAGAAGAAAAAAACGCACTAATATTCGCAGTACTACTTTACATTATTGCTCTCGTACTTTCATTAACTATAAATTTAGAATTATTTTTAATTGTATTAATAGCAGTTATCGTAACAGCTGCATATTCTTATCCTGGTATAAATCTAAAAAAACGATTTACAATAGGTAATTTTACAGTTACAATATTTTATGCAGTATTATGTTTTCTTGCAGGATGGGCTTTATACCCAACACAACCAATACCTTTCCCAATAATTGGATTCTTGTTTTTAACTGGATTTAGTTTATCAATCTCAAAAGATTTTATGGATATGCCAGGGGATTCTTTTCACAGAGCACACACATTACCTGTACAAATTGGAAAAAAAAGAAGTATTATAACAATAATTTCAATTTTAATTTTAGCATATATTTTCTTGTTAGCAATGATACTACAAAACTTTATTCTTGAAAAATATTATTACTTATTTGCAATTTTACCTCTTATGATTCTAAACATAAATGAATTTAGACGAGAGTCAACAACATACGAAAGCAATGGAGTTTTCTTAAAAACAATTGTGTTAATAATTTCATTAGAACTCGGAATAATTGCATTAGAACTATTTTAATTAAAAAAAAACCAAAAAAAAATAATTATAACCAAATCGAAATTGTACTATTTTAGAACCAGTATCCAAATATTGTTAAATATGCCCAGCCTATTATTTGCAATATTATAAATGCTATGGTTAAAGCAATTGTGAAGTATATTGCTTGTTGTTTTTTGTCTTTGTATTTGCTTGAAATATATTGGTAAGTTATTAGATATAATGTAATTATTAGAAACCAACCTATAAAGTTGAATAATGGTGCACCAAACCAAAAATCGTTTTGTTTCCACACCCAAAATTTGAAAATAAAAGCAAAAGGTTCAAGAATAATAAAATCAATTGCAGTTGAAATTAAAGCAGAATCCAAATCTACATTCATTCTTTTAGTAACATGAATATAATGAGTAGTGAAGTAGTATCCAAAATGCATTATTGTAGCCCACCCACAAGCTATAGCAATTGGTACACCAAAAAGACCTAGTACATATGAATCAGGGTATTCATATATTTTCCAAAAATTCATGCCTAAAAATTCAACAAAATAACTCCAAACTAAAGCAGGTATCATGAAAATCATTGCATCTGCTAGTGATTTTGTTTTTGTTAAATGCCAAAATGCGATTATAAAAGCTATAATCCAGAATGCTTCGAATAAATATGTTAGTTCCATTTAAATCAAATAATTAAGTTGTTAATTTGAAAACAATTTTAGTTTTTATAATTGTTTTGTTTAATAAAAATCAACTAATTGGTTAAATGGATTATTTTTGAAG
>CAYMWD010000117.1:0-3720 GCA_964394025.1 uncultured archaeon
CCTTCAATTTGAGCTTAGCGAGTTAGAAGGACACGTGGGTATTTTGTTAGCAGAGGAAGAATCGTTTCTTCCTTTAACAAAAGCACTTGTAAAATTTCAAGATGGCAATGCAGACACGTTGAATATCCTTGCCGGTCACTTCAAAGGAAGAAAATGTTCTTCTGAAGAGGTAAAGGCTATATCAAGTCTACCAGGTCTTGATGAAATGCGTGCTCAGATGCTTGGTCTATTTGAAGCTCCGCTTTCACAGACACTCGCAGTCATGAATGCGCTACTTTCAAGTGTCATCTATTGCATTGATAATAAAGTTAAATCAGAAACTTAAAATAGGGGAAATACAGTGAGTCAGACTGCAGATCTAGAAAAAATCGTTGAGGTACTTAGTAATTTAACTGTCCTCGATATGGCAAAATTAAAAGAAATGCTCGAAGTAAAATGGAACGTCAAAGCGCAAGCTGCTGCTGTAGCATTTGCTGCTGCGCCAGCCGCAGGTGCTGCTGCTGCGGAAGTAGAAGTATCTACTGAGTTCGATATTATTCTAAAAAGCATTGATGCAACAACATTTTCAGAATCAATAACTATTGGAAAAAATTCAACTCCTTTAAGCAAATGAGCATATTCTTTTCCTTTTGGGTGTTCCATAAGAATTTCTGAAGGTCGCATTTTTACTTTATATTCAAGCGGAACAAATTCAATTTCTTTGTCTTTATATCCTCTGTAAAATATTGGTGGTTTCATTATATCATAATCGTAAAGTCCAATTCCTGTTTCTTTTCTTTTTCTACCATAAGTCATTCCGACTTTTTCTTGTAATTGAATCATTTGAACAAGAAGATTTTCTGTAATTTTAATCCCTTTTACAATTGCACATGCAATGAATGGTCTGCTTTTTTCAACGCTTTTTTCTATTGTACATTCTGTTTTTGCTTTTTCGACTTTGTATTTTTTAATTCCTTTTTCTAAACCTAGTCTGTTTCTTATTTCTCTTGCAATTCCTTCTGTGCTCCATAAATCAGGTCTGTTAGTTTCTTTCACATCAACTTTAATTATATCTCCTGATTGATCATCAATTTCGCCTTTAACAAACATAAGGGCTTCTTCAAGCTGGGGTTGAGTAAGTTTTTTTCCAACCAGTTTTTCAAGGTCTTTTTTGTTCACTTCAATTGTAGGCATTATTCTTTCACCTGTTTTGTTTTTCTTAGCCAATCAATATTGTCTGAAAATAAATATCTTATATCTTTTATTCCAAGTTTGAACATTGCAAGTCTGTCAATTCCTATTCCCCATGCAATTGCTTGTCCTTTTATCCCTAAATTTTCAAGTATTTCTGGTCTGAACATTCCGGCTCCGCCTAATTCAACCCATCCAAGTTTTGGGTGCTTAGCACTTATCTGCACTGATGGTTCTGTAAAAGGATAATAATCCGGGAAAAATTTTACTTCTTCTGCCCCTGCAATTTCTTTTGCAAATTGTTCAAGAATTCCTAACAAATGTTTAAAGTTTAAATCTTCTCCGACAATAAATCCTTCTGTTTGGTTGAATTCAATTAAATGTGTTGCATCTAACACGTCTGGTCTGAAGCATCTTGCAATAGCAAAATATTTTCCGGGAATTTTAACTCCTTTGGTTAATTGTCTTGCAGAATGAGCTGTTCCATGTGCTGCAGGCATTACTTTTTCTGCAATTTCTTCCAGCCAAGTATAACCCCAGCCTGATGATGCTGAAACCCCGCCATTCTCATGTGCATCTTTAATTGCCTTAATGCTTTTTTTATCAGTTATTTTTCCTCTTATAGGGCTCTTTAATTGGTAAGTGTCAGTCCATGTTCTTGCGGGGTGATTTTGAGGTTGAAAAAGAACATCAAAATTATAAAATTCGTGCACAATAAGCGGTGATTCCATTTCGACAAAACCAAGTTCTGTTAATTTTCTTCTGATAATATTAAGGAACTGGATGTAAGGCTGTTTTTTTCCAATGTACATTGGAGGAACAGGATCAGTTACATTGTATGCTCGTTCTTTAGAAAAATCTTCAGAGTTTATTGCATCTTTTCCTTCTTTAGTGATAATTATTTTTCTTTCAGTGTCTTCTTTTTCTTCGCACAGTCCGCGTTGAATAAGTGATTTAGCAAATTCAGGATTTGTTTTTCCTTTTTCTTTTATTTCTTCAATTGCATTTTCTTCGTCGCTTTTTTTGTCAAGGAATTCTTTTGCAACTTCTGTAATTTCAATCATTGGTTGATTTTCTTTAAGTATAATTATGAATGCTTTTCTTTTGTTCAAGCCTAAAGCAACATTGAATTCTTGTTTTGATAATTCGGCTTCTTTTTCGGCTTCTGAAAAACTAAGTTTTCCTTTTTCTGCAATAACATTAAGAAGTCTTCTTTCAGGCAAACCTTTTTCAATTGCTTTTTTTCCTTCTTCGCTTAATACAAGTTTTGTTGTTTTTGTTTCATTTATTTTTGCAAATTCTTTGTCAGAAAGCCAAGCACTAGCTCGCCTAACTGAATCAGGGTTTATTTCTGCGAGTTCTGAGAGCTCTTCTACTGTTTGTTCTTTTTCAGAGAGAACTTTAAGCAGTTCTTTCTCAATATCGCTCAGAGATGCAATTTTTGAATTTTCAGCCATTTATCTCACCAATAATAAAGTATGATTAAAATTATAAACCATAGAAGCCTTACTCTTATTGATTAATTATGGCAATACCTGGATTTAATAAGCTTAAAAATTTATTTGGCGGAAGACTCAGAAAAAAAGCAGCTGAACCTGTTTCTGTTTCTCATTCCCAAGTGCATACTCCTGAAAAAACACATATTCCAATTGAACCACATGCGCATAAACCCACACATCCTGCTGAAGCTTTAGCCCATGAAATTCCTGTGCGAAAAGCAACTATTGAAGAAGTACATGCTCTTTTAGAAAGGGTCAAATCAGAACGAGTTGCAGAAAAAAGAATATCCCCTATTGAAGCAAAAGCTCTTTATGAAATTGCAAATGTTCATGCTTCCCCTGAACAAAGAGCACATTTAGAGCAAGCATCTAATCTTATTATTAAAAATATTTCTGCACGCACTGAACTGCCTGAACACAAAATAAAATTATTAAGTAGGCTAATGGTTTATTTTGAAGAAGAAAAAAACATGGCTCGATTTATTCGTGAAGAACTTTCAAACCCTGAACTTCATCAACAAAGAGTTGCTGAAAATAAATCTATTTTGAATTCGCTTTTGAATGGGTTTAGAAATCCAACAAGAGGGCCCAGAGTAGAAATAAGCGAAACAGATTTCAAAATTGCGCTTGAATTTCTTAATCGCGGTAAGTGATTTAAATGATTTTTATTCTTGATGCTGCTGCTCTTTTGAACAATGAGTCTTTTGAATTTTCAGACAAGGACGAGTATTATACAACTTCAAGTGTTTTTTCTGAATGGAAGGATTTTCGTTCGAAAGCTCTTGCAGAAAATGCGCTTAATAATGGTCTTCTTAAAATTGTTGACCCTTGCTCTGTTTCAACGCAGAAAACTTTTGATAAATGCGAAGAATCAGGAACTAAAATTAGTGATGCTGATATTTCAATTGTTTCTTTGGCCATTGAGTTCAGAGAAAAAGGCAAGAAGTTTATTGTAATGACTGATGATTACAGTGTTCAGAATATTTTTAAAAAATTAAAAATATCTTTTCAGGGCGTTGCTCAAAAAGAAATCAAAAAGCACAGAAATTTT
>CAYMWD010000118.1:0-3718 GCA_964394025.1 uncultured archaeon
TTCTTTTTTTTGAAGAATTAAAAAGAACCATATTGCAACAAAAAGAATTCCTTCATATCTTATGAAAGGCATTACTGAAATAATTAATGCAGAAGTGTTCATTTTGTTTTTAAGATAAAGATAATATGCAAATATTGCAAAAAAAGCAAAAAGTGATTCACTCAATCCGCTTGCAGAATTTAAGAAAAAAATTGGTGAAAGTCCAGTAATAACCACGGCAATCCATGCATGTTTTATTTTTAGTTCTTTTGCAGAAAGAAAAGTAAACACAATTGCTAAAACAGAAGTTATAAGAAAAATAAGTCTGAATGCGAAAAACCCAAAAGGTGCAGCAATAGCACCAAAAAAATTGTATACTGGCTTATGGAAAAGTTCGTAAAACAAAATAGGCTGATTCCATGATTCTTGTGCATTCAAAAAATGTGAATAAGGGTCATCTGTAACAACTTCAATTGAAAAAATAAGAAGTACTAGATAAAGCAGTGTAATAATCCCAATCCATATTGCAATTCCCTTTTTTGTTGATGGGTTAAGAAAAGAAAAATCTATTTTAAAAAAAGCAGATAGCACAAAAAAAGCCAAAAGTATGATTCCTATTGAAATAGCAACTGAAGAATAAATCCCAATCATGTCCACAATGCACGTTTCACAGCTTCCGCCTGAAGAAAAAGCATCAGCATTAATATTCATTGCAACAGGCAAGAATCCTCCAACAATAAAAAAAATTCCGAGTATTAGAAATAGAAAAGACTCTTTGCTAATTTTTGTAACCATAAACTTCATCTTAAATCGTTAATAATATTCACTTGATATATTCATTAATTATATTCCGTATCCTTTTAATTACTTTTTAATGCTGTTTTGTTTAGTTACATTTTATGTCTTTTTTCTTTTCTGCGACTGTTTTTTTAACTTTCTGCCTTGCTTATACATTATGGGTTTAGAAAGTATAAACGCATCAGTAAATGTTGATGTTGATACACTTTGTGTTCTTGCAGAAGCTTACAATATTCCTCTAAATAAATGCGAGAATATCACATTTTCAAAAATAATCCCTCGTATGCTCGATTTTTTTAAAAAACAAAAAGTTCAGGCAACTTTTTTTGTTGTAGGCAGATATGCGGAAAAAAAAGAAAATAAAGAAATTTTTTCACGTATGGTTTCAGAAGAACACGAACTCGCAAATCACACAATGAATCATCCTCCAAATTTTTCAAAATTATCTGCTGTTGCAAAAGAAAAAGAAATAATTTCTTGTCAGAAAGCAATTTATGAAACAACCGGATTTAAACCAAAAGGTTTTAGGGCACCTGGGTGGGATATTGATGAAATTTCATTAAAAATACTAGAAAAAAATAAATTGCTTTATGATTCATCTATTTTTCCTAGTTCATTTATGCATTTTGTACCTCAAGTGATGCATTTTTTTAACCGCAGAAAATCAGCATGGGAAAGTATTGGCAGAAAAGAATTTTCATCTGCTCCAAAAGAACCATATTTTCCCGATTCTGAAAAAATTTGGATGATGGGGAAATCAAATGTTCTTGAAATTCCCGTAAGTACTTTTTCTCCATTCAATATTCCTTTTTATGCAACAGCATTTCTTGCATCAAACCCTGTTTTTTTTAATTCTGCATATTTGACTGTAAATAACAAAAAAAAATACCTTAATTTTCAGCTACATTCTGTTGATTTTTTTGACGCAAAAAATGAACTTCCAATTGAAATATTTTCTTCTCTGAAACATCCATCATTTGGATTTTCACTCGAAAAAAAATTAGCTTTCTTTGAAAAAGCACTAAATAAAATAAATTCAGATTATGAAATAGTTACGCTTGAAAAAATGGCTAGAGCTTACAAAAATGATTAGTATGGATTCAAAAAAAAATAATTCTGATTTTGTTTGGCAGAAAATATGGGAAAATAATAATTTAATTCAAAAAATTCTTGGTGTTGCAAGAGAAAAATATACTTCTGTTTTTATGAACATTATTCATTCTGAATTAAATCATGAAACCAATTTTCTTGAAATAGGCAGTGGAAGCGGAACGTTTACTATAGAAATTGCAAAACACGTAAAAAAAAGCACAGGAATTGATTTGTCTTCAAATGCAATAAAAATGTCCACTAATAAAGCTAAAGCTGTAAATTCAAAAGCTAGTTTTATAATTGCTGACTGTTTCAATCTCCCTTTCAAAGATAATTATTTTGATGTAATTTGGAGCCAAGGTTTTTTGCAGGCAATACCCAAACCAACGGACTGTCTTAAAGAACAATTAAGAGTGTGTAAAAAGAACGGAGTTATTCTGGCTACTGTTCCTGCAAAATATTCTTATTTGTGGGTTTTTAGAAAAATAACAAAAACATTTTTTCTTAATTTTCTTTGGCCATGGCCTGAGCAAATTTTTTATTCAAAAAAAGATTTTTTAAATCTTGGATTAAAAATTTCCAAAAACGCTGAAGTTTCATCAGAAGGTATTTTGAAAGAATTAATTTTACTCAAAATCAGAAAATGATTTTTTAATAATTTCAATTATTTTTTTTGCTGAATTCCCGTCTCCAAAAGGGTTCTTCCAGTTTCTTTCAATATTAATCATTTTTTTTGCTGAATTAAATATTTCATTTGAATTTGTTCCAGCAATTATATTTGCTCCTACTTCAACAGTTTCAGGCCTTTCAGTGCTTATTCTTAGTGTAATACATGGAACTTTAAGTACACATGCCTCTTCCTGAATTCCACCTGAATCAGTCATAACCATAGCAGAATCTTTCAAGAGTGAAAGAAACTCCAAATAACCCATTGGCTGAACAATGCTTACATTTTTTGGAATTTTTAAATTATTTTCATTTATTTTTTTTAATGTTCTTGGATGCACTGGAAAAATTATTTTATTGTCACTTATTTCTGAAATTTTTTCAATTCCAGTAAGTATCTCTGCTAGAATATTTTCAGAATCTACATTTTCTGCCCTATGAAGTGTCAGAATAAAAAAAGGTTTTTTTTCAGAGTGGACTTTTGTAAGTTTAACATTTTCATTAACTGCATCAACAATTGTATTACCTGTTACAAAAATATTATTTTTTTCAATTCCTTCTTTTTTTAAAATTTGAGCTGATTCTTCAGTTGGACAAAAAAGAAAATCAGAGAGATGATCACAAATAAATCTATTATGTTCTTCAGGCATTCTTAAATCATAACTTCTAAGCCCAGCTTCCACATGGCCAAGAAGTATTTTTTCTTTTTTTGATGCAATTGCTCCTGCAAGCACAGAATTAGTGTCGCCTTGAACAAGAAGAATATTTATTTTTTCTTTTTTTATGCATGAAGATATTTCTTTAATCATTTTTGAAATCTGTTCATGATAAGTAAGATTTTTTGAATCAAAATGATAATTAGGTTTTGGAAGTTTGAGTTGTTCAAAAAAAAACCTTATCCATTTCAAAAGAATAATGTTGTCCTGTGTGAATAAGAACAAAATCAGTTTTACTTTCTAAAAGTTTTTTTATCAGCGGGCTCATTTTTATTATTTCAGGTCTAGTGCCGACTAAAATTCCTATTTTATATTTCATATTATCTCCTTGAAAACCAGCGATAAATGAATAGAGAAAAAACAGCATTTATGTATTTAGGTGCATTTTTTGAAAAATCAAATTTGGAAACGCCTATTGTTCTGTTTGAAAGCATAAGTGGAATTTCAGATATTTTTGCATGATATTT
>CAYMWD010000119.1:0-3718 GCA_964394025.1 uncultured archaeon
TTGAAAAACCCGCAGATTCAGTTTAGATGTGTTCTCTCAAGAAAATATGATTCAAAAATAAAAAATTTGCATATAATTGAACCAATTGCTCACAGTAAACTTTCATTATATTACAGCGCAGCAGATATTGTTTTGTTCCCTTCCCGCTTTGAAGGGTTTGGTTTTGTTACAATAGAAGCTTTAGCATGCAACAAAAAAATTATTGCTCTTAATACGGGGGTTGCTTCTGAAATTTTTTCTGAAAATATTTTCATCGCAGAACCAAATATTAAAAGCATACAAAACAAAATTTCTATGGCTCTTGATTCTGAAGAAACAAAATCCCGTAATTTTATTAAAAACAATTTTTCTTTTACTCGTTTTGAAAAAGAATGGCTTGAATTAGATCAATTAATAACTGATTCATAAACTTTTTCAAGTTCATTTATTCTGCTTTTCCAGGAAAAATCCTTTGCCCTCAAAATTGCATTTTTGCTTATTTCTTGCTTATTTTCCACAATAATTTTTTCAATTTTTTTTACAGCATTTTTTGGGTCAGCATAATTAACAAAATATCCGTTTATTCCGTCGTTTATTATATTTCCAAAACCTTCGTTTTTCTGAACTATTGCCTTGCAGCCTGAAGCCATTCCCTCAACAAGAGCAATACCAAAACCCTCATATCTTGAAGCAGAAACAAAATATTCTGAAGAAGCGTATAGTGCTTTGGTTTCTTCAGAAGAGGGATTGATAACAAATTTTACTTTATTTGCAATATTAAATTCTTCTGCTTTGCTTTTGTAATTTTCAAGAAGTTTTTCCCAATCAGTGCCTGCAATAATAAGCTCATAATCACTTTTAAGTAAAGCAAATGTTTCAATAATTTTTTCAACCTGCTTGTTTTTTGAAAATCTTCCTAAATACAGGAATGTATTTTTTTTCTTTTTTCCGACAAAAAAATTATCTGTATTAACCCCGTTTTCAACAAGAGTTACATTTTTCATAATTTTTTCAAAAAGTAGTTTATCATTTTTGCTTACTGCAATAACCCTATCCGCAAAACCAAGAATTATTTTTTGGATAATATTGAAATAAATTTTTTTCATTATTGCAATTTTTTTTGTGTGAAAAATTCCGCCGTGTGTAGAAACAACTATCTTCTTTTTGTGAAAAAATTTTGTTGCAATAAGAAAATCTGAAAAAAATCCAATTCCGTGTACATGCACAATATCAGAATCTTTAATTTTACTTAAAACACCCATAGCAAATTTGTAATATTTTAAATCAAAGTAAGGAATTCTTTCAATTTCAATTCCTTCTAAATTTTCATTTTCTTTCAGTTTTTCTTTTGAATTAGCGCATTTGTTCAGACATATAACTTTCACTTTGTGTCCTTTTTCAATAAGCTTTTTTGAACTATCAAAAACAACTTTTTCTACGCCACCAATACACGGATAAAAATTATTTGCAATCATAACTATTTTCATTTTATTTTCCCCAAAATTTTAAAATCAATAAAACCCTTAATCATCCCTAAAGTAAAAACCCATGCCCTCAACGGAATTATTATTTTTGAAAAAACACTCATTAAAAAATCAGTTTTTATTGTAAAAAACAAAAAGTTTGCACTCAAAATGTTAGGGGTTATAAGTGCAAATAAAATTCCAGTTATTATTCCCCAAGATAAATTGTAAATTCCAATAATTATTCCAATAATTATTGCTAAAGGAAGCACAAAAACCTCCAGCTTCACTGCTTTTGGAGTATAAGAATCTCTTAAAATTTTATCTTTGTGTTTGCTGTAAAGAAGAACCCTGTAATAAGCACGATGAAATTTCACTTGCAAATATCTCAAAATTGTTTCAGGGTGTTTGTGGTAAACAATTGCTTTTTCATTAAAAACAAGTTTCTTTCCCTTTTTTGAAATCTTATAACTAAGCTCAGGGTCTTCGCCAGATGCTTTTGGAAATGATTCATCAAAACCGTTTGCTTCAAAATAATCTTTTTTTCTATACCCTGCAGAATAAGACCCTATCCAATCAAGATTTTCACTTAATCTTTTCATTCTTTCATATCTGTATTCAATTTCAAGCTGATTGAATTTTGCAGTTGTTGATTTTTGTTTTGTTTTATAAGCTCCCTGAACCCCTGCAACTTTTGAATCTGAAAATGGTTTAACCATTTCACTAATCCAATTTTTTTCTGAAATGCAATCAGCATCAGTAAAAAGAAATATTTCGCCTTTGGCTTTTTGTGCCCCTAAATTTCTTGCTTTTGCAGGCCCTGCATTTTTTTGTCTAAAAACAATTGCTCCGTTTTTTTCAGCAATTTTTGCAGTATTATCAATTGAACCATCATCAACAACAATTATTTCAAAATTTCCCCTGTAATTCTGATTTTTTAGTGATTTTATACATTCGGCAATTGTTTTTTCACTATTGTAAACAGGCACTATTATGCTCACATTAAATGGCGTTATTTCACCCATTATTTCACCTTTATTGCTTTTACTATCATCTGTTCCTGTAAATTTTTGGGCAAACAAGCATGGATAATTTTTCTAAAAATAAAACTCCACTTATTTTTTGAACCGTAACAATTTTCGCCGCTATAAGGTTGACAGAAAAATGTCTCAACCACAAAACCATTTTTTTCAAGCAGTTCATTCAGCTCAGGAAAAGAAAAAAGACTAATATGTATTGGTGTTTCATATGAATGAAAAATTCGATTGATTAAACTTTTTTTGTTGGGAGTTGTAAGAATAAAAATTCCTTTTGTTTTCAACACTCTATTTGATTCCTTTACAAAAAGTTCTGGGTTTTCAATATGCTCAATAAGTTCTCCTGCGAAAATTGAGTTGAAATTTTCTTTTGGAAAAGGGATTTTTTCAGCACTTGCTTTTTTGTAATGTTCTGTGTCTTTTGTTGTTTCAATATCTATTCCATAAATATTTTCTGCGCCAAAAGTTTCCTTAAATTTTTCGTGTATTCCGCCGACGCTATACCCAACATCAAGAATTTTTCCTTTGAGATTCTTTAAAGCGAACTCAACTCTGTCCATTCAAAAGACCTTTTTATTTAACCTGCTTTCCAGCTGCGCTTTTTTTCCAAAAATCAATATCGAATAAATATTTCAAAAAAGTTTTCCCGCCCATCATGAGCCTTGGTGCTTCTCTTGGATTAGTAGCGATAAGTTTCAACCGGCTTACAATATAGCTTGGCCTCATGTAAAATTCTCTTCTTGCCCAATTGCATCCTTCTACTAATTCTTCAGGCGAAAGATTTTCTGTGTGAATAATAGTATTGTGTGTTCCATCCGGATGTAACCATTCTTCATAATTTTGGGTTGTCAGATAATTATTTTCCTGTGCCCATTTGAAAGCTTCAGTACCAGGATAAACCATTAGCGGAAAAAACTGAGCAGTATCTGGTGCAAGTTTTTTTGCCCAATTAACTGTTTTTTTGATTGTTTCTTTTGTTTCTCCGTGGTTTCCTAGCATAAAACAACCGTGCACAAGAATTTTTGCTTTTTTAGAATCATCCATGAACTGTTCAATTTTTTCAATTTTAGTTCCTTTTTTGATATTATTAAGTATCTGCTGGTCAGCGCTTTCAAAACCAACGCACATTAACCTACACCCTGCTTTTTTCATCCATTGCATTGTCTCCAAATCAATGTCTGCTCTTGAATTGCAAGTCCAAGTAATGTCAAGTTTTCTGTCAACAATTTCTTTGCACAA
>CAYMWD010000120.1:0-3678 GCA_964394025.1 uncultured archaeon
GAAAATAGTGAATCTGGGTAAGAAAGAATTATTGCAAAAGACCTTAATGCACCTTACATTGCAGGTGCAAGAAAGTATGCTTGGATTAAACTCAAAAGAAGCTACAAAGGGGAACTTTCAGACTCAGTTGATGTTACAATTATAGGTTACTTTACAGGAAAAGGAAAAAGAACACAATTTGGTTTGGGCGGCCTTCTTACTGCAGTTTATGATAAAAAAAGTGATTCATTCAAATCTATTGCAAAAATAGGCACAGGAATGAGCGAAGAAATGCTTGGAGAACTTGAGGGAAAATTAAACAAAATTTCCAGCACAAAAAAACCAGCAAGAGTTGATTCTGAAATAAATCCAGATATCTGGGTTAAACCTACTTATGTTATTGAAGTAAGAGCAGATGAAATAACCAAAAGCCCGCTTCATACCTGCGGAAAAGAAAATGAAACAGGTTATGCATTAAGATTTCCAAGGATGATAAAATTCCGTGAAAAAAAACCAGAAGAATCAACAGAAGTACAAGAAATAATTTCAATGTACAATAATCAGGCAAATATCAACACTTCAACAGATGATGAAGAAAAAGAATTTCAGTAAGCGTTTTTATAGCAGTTTGGACATTATTTTGAGATGGGAAAAACATTATTTAAAATTGAAAAAGGAATATACTTGCTTATTTCATTTATAGCAGTAATTTTTTTTCTTTATTTGTTCAAAATTTGGGCTTATGATTGGGGGAGATACTTTTCGTTCACAGGCGATCTTGAAAGCTGGGCAGTGGTAATAATCGTAAGCACAATAATAATTTTTGTTCTTGAAAAACTATGGACTTGGGAAGTGCACCAAATATTTAATCCAAAGAGGCGCAGAAGATGAATGTTTTTCAAATTACTGTAACCGCAATAATAGCAATAGCAATTCTTGCAATCGGAATAATGTTTTTTTCACCAAATCAAGAGGATACAGTCAAAAAAATGAATACTGCACTAGATTATGCTGAAATTAATGAAGGAAAATACTATAAACTTGAACTTTCATTGCCTCAGAATTTTGCCGCAAAAGGAACACACTTTGATACTGAAAATCGAAACGTAAGATTTGAATGCAATGCAGTAAACATATGCAATTCAGAAAAAATATTTGTTGAAGACAGAAAAATTATAGTAAAAGAACAAGCCCTTGTTGACGCTTATTTTAGATGCAAACATAAAGACACAATAAATGACTGTACAATTTATATTGGTGAATCCCCCGCTCAACTTGAAACAGAAATACTTTCATTCAATAAGCCTGAAATGGGTTCGCTTGGAACAATTTCTTTTGAAATAAAAAATGCAGGCGGAAAATTTTTGCAGTACAACCCAACATACACTGCAGAAGTATTCATAAAAAGAAACACAACCAGAGGAGAAGAATTATCATTGAGAGATAGCATAACTAAGGAAATAGATGTTCTTGAGCCCGGAGAATCAGTAACAGTTGGCTGGCAGTTCTCCGCAGGCTCAAGCGGAAAATACATTCTAAAAATAACAGCAGATGCAGAAGATGCAGGCCGAGCATTTGCAGAACAGGAATTTGAAATTGCACAAGGTCCAACAACATGCCGAACATACGAATTAGGAAAAACTTTTCTTGACCAAGGAATGTGCAAAACAGAGTATTTATGCATTGGTTGTGAATATGGTTATGAATGTAAACTTGCATGGGAAAAAAATGGAATTTTGGAAGAAGAAATTGCAGAATCGTACCCTGAAAAAATATATGTGCAAGTACTTCCAATAAATGGTTCATGTTTCGCTCCAAAAGAACCAGAACCAAATTATACTGAACCAGTAGATGAACCTTATAACCCGCCAATGACAGTACTTTCAGAGGACAGTATTACCAATGGAACACTTACACAATAAAATTATTTTTCAACAAGTTTTGCTTCTTTTATTTCAAGAACACCAGTTATATCACTAGTCATTCTTTTTTCGGTTTCAATAAGTTCAATTCTTTTTTTGAAAATCGGGCCATCAATTACAAGACTTTCAAACTCTCCGCCTTCACCGCAAACATGAACTCCTAATTTTTTATTAAGTTCAATTAATTCATTAAGTTCTTTTTTACCTATTTTTCTGCCAAGCCACTTTTCACCCAAACCAGCAGATGCAACTTTAGTAACTATAACCTCAAAACCAGAATCAATTATTTCTTCAAGAACTTCGGCTTGATTTCTGTGCCACAAAGGCGCAAAAGCTTCAAGACCAAGAGAAGAAGCAAGCTTTTTTACTCGTTCATATTGATACTCAGAAAACAAAGCACCCGCAACAACACCGGTGATTTTATACTCTTTTTTTGCATTTTCAAGAGCACGTTTAAGATCATCTAATTCTTTTTCTTTTTCACCATCAGTTTCAGAAATCAAAATAGGAATTTCGAGAGCTTCTGATTGTAATTTGACCATATTCATCGCAGGTGTATGAAACATCCAGCTATCTTTATTTTTTGATTTAAGAGAAATTAAACAGCCTATTTTTTTTCCTTCTCGAATAAGCTTATACATTGCAAAAACAGAATCTTTTCCGCCTGAAAAAAGTGCTCCAATCATATATAATATTCCAAAGCACAAATTTAAAAAACAAATTTTTGACAGCAGATGCACTCAATTAACACACACTCGCCAAAAACAAAAACCATTTTAATAAGAATAGCCCTATTTTTTTCAATTAGTTCACTTTTAGGGGGTTTGTGAATGGGTTATGAAAAAGATTTACTTATTCTTCCTTTTGACCATAGGGGTTCATTGCTAAAAAAACTTTATGGAATTGAAGGCAGAACACCAACAGAAGAAGAAGCAAAAGATTATGCAGATTTAAAATACATGGTTTATGAGGGATTTCTAAAAAGCCTTAAAGAAGGTGTTGAAAAAGAAAAAGCTGCAATTCTTGTTGATGAGCAATTTTGTTCTGAAATAATAAAAGATGCAAAATCAAAAGGAATAATGGTTGCAATGCCCACTGAAAAATCAGGACAGAAAGAGTTTGATTTTGAACACCCTGATTTTAAAGAACACATTAAACGAGTTGACCCTACATTTGTAAAAGTACTTGTGAGATATAATGTTGAAGGCAACAAGGAAACAAATGAAAGACAAATTGAAAAATTAAAACGAATTAGCGATTATTGCAAAGAAATAAACAAGCATTTAATTTTTGAATTGCTTGTACCGGCAGAACCTTCACAAGAAGCAGAAAACTATGACAGAGATATAAGACCAGGGCTTATGGTAAGAGCAATACTTGAATTGCAGGACAAAGGAGTAGAACCTGCTGTTTGGAAACTTGAAGGGGTTGAAAAACAGGAAGATTCAAAAGCACTTGTTGAAGCTTGTCAAAGAGATGGAAGAAACGCAGGCATCATCACACTCGGAAGAGGCGAGAATGCAGAGAAAGTAAAGGAATGGTTAAAAGTAGGCGCAAAACAAAAAGGAATAATTGGTTTTGCGGTTGGAAGAACAGTTTTCTGGGAGCCAATGAAAGCACTTTATGCAAAAGAAATTTCCAGAGATGAAGCAATCCAGCAAGTTACGGATAATTACAAATCACTAGTGGATTTGTGGAATTCAGAAAGAGAGTAAGGCTTGCCTTACTTTCAAATTATTTTAACATCTTTTCAACAAGAGCGATTTCTTTTTTTCCG
>CAYMWD010000121.1:0-3670 GCA_964394025.1 uncultured archaeon
AAAATGTTTGTTAGTCTTATAAAAATGAGGTTGAAATAAATTGAATTCAAATTTTTTATCCAAATTGGTATTTTTCATTTTGATTTTTTTCCCAGTAACAATAATTTTTTCTGGTTTTATTGGTTTCTTTTGGCTTAATTCCTATTTCATTTTTTTTGCATCATTTTTAATTTCAGCAATATTGTTCAAAAAATTTTATTTTTCTGATTTTTTTATTCCTAAAAAAATATTCCTTTTATCTGGGCTTTTATTAATTCTTCTTGCTTATCCTGTTCTTTTTGTAACTCCATTTTTTCCTGCAAGTGCAGATCCGACCACAACAGCCACGGTTACATTTTTAACTGACACAATTCCTCTTGATTATCAACCATATTCTCCTTTAAATTTTGGGTATCAAATAGGATTTCCTCTTCTTGTTAATGTTTTTTCAGATATTTTTACTTTTATTCCGATTTATCTTTGGGCTTGGGTATTATCTCTTATTTCAGGGCTTCTTCAGTTATTCGGAATTTTTATTTTTGCTAAAGAATTTTTTAAAAGCGATAAAATTGCTGAATTTTCCAGTATATTGTTTTTTGGTACTAAGTTAATTTTTGAAAATTTTTATGTTGGTGAATTTGCATGGATTTTAGCTACCTCAATGATGCTTTTTTCATTTTATTTTTTATTAAAAAAATCAAATATAGCTTTTCTAACTTTTCCTGTAATTTTTATGTTGCATCCTGCTGTTGCAATGAATTCAATAATATTTTTTAGTTGTCTGTTTTTTTTCTATCTGCTTAAATTTAATTTGCCTAAATTATTGTTTTCTTTGATTTTGGCTGTACCCGCATTTTTCTTGAATTATTTACCTATACTTTATAATTTGGTTTTTTTTAATTTATCAAGTTCGCCCGTTTTGGCAACTGATTATCTTACTAGATTTTTTTATTATACATTAACCCTCCCACCTTGGGTGGGAATTATTCCATTCACAATATTTGGTTTAGGTTTGTTATTTTTTATTTTTAAAAAAATAGCATTTACCCGCGAACAAAAAACAATTTTATTTGTTTTTATTTTAGGTCTTTTGTTTTTTTATTTATTTGGAGTTCTTGGATTAATGTTAGTTGGGCGAGTAGTTGAAGTATTAACCTTATCAATACTTTTGTTAACGGCATCTTTTATTGCAAATATAAAATTAGTTAATCCCAATTACTTAAAAGCATTCAAAGTTTTTTTATTAATTTTCGGAATCATTTTTTTCTTCAATTCTTCAATCTTAACCCATTATCGAAATGGAAGTAAAATAAATGTTGAAGCTGCATCTTTTGCTATTGAATTTAAAAAATTCGATTCTGAATTATCTCAAGTAATGTTTTTGTCAAATAGTTCTCAAAAAATTGCAGAATATTCAAATAAAGTTCCATTTGACCTTTCAAGCCATTATTTAAGTACTGTTAATTTGCTTTATTATTCTCAGAAAGAATATGCTGATTTTATGACGCTTCTGAAAATAAAAGAATCAATAATTGATGGGTCTTGCCCTGAATGTCTGGAAAATGTGAATGTAAAATATATTGTAGTTGACAGAAATTTTTTCAAACAAGAACTTAATTATCCTGTTGTTTTTTCTAAAGATAATTTTTTAGTTTATTTAAAATCATAGTTAAATCATATTTTTTGAATACGTTCAATTAAAAATGATTTTTAGCAAAAATAATTGTGATACAATGAAAATAGCAGTAACTGGTGGAAAAGGATTTATTGGAAATCATTTAATTACTCAATTATTAAATGAGGATTATGAAGTGATTAGTTTGGATAAATCAGCTAATCAAGGCTATTTAGCTGATGTTGAATACCTTAAATGTGATATAACCAATTCAAATCAAGTTAATTCATTAACTAAAGATGCTGATGTTATAATTCATTTAGCTGCTTTAAGTTCAATAAAAGACTCAACGGATAACCTAGTGCAGTATAATAGAGTTAATGTTGAAGGCACAATTAATGTTCTGGAAGCGGCTAAAAAAAATTCAATTGAAAAAGTAATTTTTACTTCTACTTCAGTAGTATATGGTAAAGGAAATGGATTACGTCAAAAAGAAGATTCTATTTTGAATCCATCAAATTTTTATGGGTTGACAAAACTATCTGCTGAATATTATTGTTCTTTTTATGCGGATAATTTTGGATTAAATACAGTTTCTTTGAGACCTTTTAATGTTTATGGGCCAATGCAAAAAATTGATGCAGGAGTTATTCCTGTTTTCATTAATTCAGCATTAACTCAAAAAAAAGTACCTCTTTATGGTTCAGGTAAACAAAAAAGAGATTTTATTTATGTCAAAGATTTGGTTAATTGTTATATTAAAGCAATTAAAAGTTCAAAAAAAATAACAGGAAAATCAATAAATGTCGGTTCAGGTGAAAATTATTCTGTTCTTGAAATATTAAAAAAAATAGAATCAATTTCTGGAAAAAAAGTATTTGTTGAAAAAAATAATTCTATTGCAGGGGATGTAAAAGATTCTCTTGCAGATATTTCTCTTGCAAAAGAACTTCTTGATTGGGAACCTACCTATTCATTAGAACAAGGCTTGAAAGAAACATTTGAATGGTATGCTTCAAATAAATAAATTTTAATTTTATTTATTAAATTTTTAAAAATCGAATTTGATTTTTGAATAATATTTTAAATTACACTTCTTTAGTTTTAATTTTTTTCAAAAAATAAACTAGTCCACCAATAGTTGCAATAAAAACATATCCTGCAAAAAAATAAATTATTGAAAAAGCCACTGCCATTTCATATCCAACTGAAAATATTGCAAGTGCGTTTATTGTTATAAATTCTCTTGGTCCAAGACCGCCGACACTTAAAGGTATAAGATCAGATAATGCCATTAGTGGAACTATTATAAAAAATCCGTAAAACGGTATTCCGGTAGAAATTGAATTTGAAAGAAAAAAAACAGAGGTTATACTTATTCCCCAAATAACAACCCCTAAAGCTGATGCTTTAATTAAAAGAAAACGGTTTTTTTTGAATATTTCTATCGCGTTATATAAATTTTCAAAAGAATCATTTGCTTTAGCTTTCATTTTTTCAGGAACCAAAAACTTACTTATTGGTTTAAATAAAATTTCTGCAAAACTTTTTTTACTGAACGCATAGATTGATAACCCCGCAACAATAATTACAAGCCCTATTAACAATGGTGAAAAAAATTCAAAACCAAAAATTTCAGCTGATACTATTACTGCTATAAGACCAATTCCTAAAAGAAGCCCTATATCAATAAGCCTATCGAGAACTACGCTGGTAGTAGCATAAGCAAGTCCTGTTTTTTTTCGAATATATTTTGCTCTTACCAGATCCCCTATTCTACCCGGAGTTATTGTGCTGAAAAAAAAGCCAATAAGAAAAAACCTAATTGCATCATTAAATGGAAGTTTTTCTTTATAATCAACAAGAATTTTCCATTTCAATGATTTTACAAGAACTACAGTAAGATTAAGTATCACTGCCGCAAAAAACCAGTTAAGTTCAAGTTTTGTTATAATTTCCGCGGTTTTTTCAAGATTTGCATTAAAAAGTATAATACAAAACAGAAAAAGCCCAAGCCCTACTGAAACAATTTTTTTCCAATCCATTTAATCACTTATATTGAATAATCACTTTTTT
>CAYMWD010000122.1:0-3596 GCA_964394025.1 uncultured archaeon
ATTCTTTTGAGTAGGGTTTTTGATTGAAAAATCAGAAATGTTCGAGATGAATACAATCCCTTCTCATGCAATAATTGTATTAGCTAATTGTTTTTATATGTTTGCAAAATTCAAAACCAAACTTTAATTAACTTCAAAATCCCTATTATTGATTATATGGCTCATTTAGAAAAAGTTCCTAGTGATTTTGAAAATGCAAAATTCAAAATTAAATTACATTCACAGATTCTTAGAAAAGCTAAACCTAAGGCTGATAAACTAAAAAAGAATATTCAAGAAAAAGGAAAAATTGAGCCTGAAATACTGAGGTGAAAAAAATGCCATTGCCTAGAAGAAAACCTAAAAGTGTCTTTCATTCTATTGCTGAGATGATGGGTTTTGGTGGGAAACCACATAGAAGGGGTTTCGAAGAAGAAAAATGATTTTTACATTATTTCTTTTCTTACTTTTTCTGCAATTTCTCTTTTTGCAAGAATAAGTATTTTTGCACCAACATTAACTTCGGTTTCAAGATCAGGGATAATTAAATTATCATGTTCATAAAGTGCAACAATTGCAGAACCTGAAGGGTGCTCAATGTCCTTTATTTTTTTTCCTTTTATTTTTGATTTTTCAGTAATTTCAAGTTCCATTATTTCTGCTTGTCCGCGTGAAATAAATGCTAAATCAAGAACTTCGGGTTTTGTAATAAGTTCCGCAATATAACCTGCAGCAGCTGCTTCAGGGTGAATCACAATATCGATTCCTAGTTTTTTAAGAACCATTTCATCATATTCTACTTTTCCAATTCTTGTTGCAACACTTTTAGCGCCTAACTCTTTTGCAAGAAGAGAAATAACCATATTAGTTTCATCTTGTCCTGTTAAAGCAACAACAGCATCGGCTTGTTTTATTCCAGCCTGTTCTAAAATTCTTGTTTCAGTTGCATCGCCTTTAGTAACAACCAAATCAAGTTCATTGGCGATTTTTTCGCATGTTTTTTCATCTTTTTCAATTATTACAATATCATGTTCTTCATCGAGAAGTATTTGTGCTAAATAGTAACCCAAACTTCCTGCTCCTGCAATTATTATATACACTCAAAAATCACCTACTAATTAAGTTCTTCGTGTTTTTTAATCTTTCTTGAAAGAAAGCGCAAATCCTACTGCTGAAAGCAAAGGAATAATCTCAAGCCTACCTATCCACATATTCATAAAAAGAGCTATTTTTGATGCAAGAGGCATGTAAATATTGGTTACTCCTATGCTTAAACCAACATTTCCTTGTGCTGATATTACCTCAAAAAGAGCCTGTCTAAGGTCTATTCCTTGAAAGGTAAGTACCCCTACTCCAAGTAGAATAAATCCAAAATAAAGCAAAATAAATTGATTAACTTCCCTTATTGCACCATTATCTAGGTTTTTTCCTTCAAAATTTCTTTGAAAAATCGCATTTTTAGGCAAAATTGCTTCTTTCACTTTCCAGTATACTGATTTGGAAAAAATCACAAACCTGCTTAATTTTATTCCTCCTGCAGTACTTCCGCTGCTTCCTCCGATAACCATCAGAATAAGGATAATCAAATACATGAAATCGTCCCAAAGATTAATGTCAAGCAAAGGAACAGAATAAAATCCTCCGCAAGTAAGTGCTGAAATATTGTGGAAAAAAACAATTTCCAATGCAATAAGAGTATCGCCATAAAATAAAGCAGCTTTTGGTAAGACCATTGCAACAGAAACCAACAATACAAGAACAAGTGCTTTTACTTCAGTGTCTTCTAAATAAGCACCAAGATGTTTTTTTCTAAGCAACATATAATGAACTGAAAAAGAAGTTGCACCAACCAACATGATTCCTCCAAGTGCAATTAAAATAAGAGAATTTTCGCCCCCTGCAAGTCCTGTTGAAGTAGTATCCATTCCTGTTGTTGATATAGCTGACATTGCATAATTTATTGAACTAAAAATATCCATCCCTGCAAAAAACAAAACAACTATTGCAATTACTGTGAGTAATGCGTAAATCATCCAAATTTCTTTTGCAGTATTTTTCAAATTTGGCCTTATTCTATCTTCATGGCCTTCAGCAATCATAAGTTTTGATGATTTTGTATAAGTAGTAAGAATTCCCATAAGTGCAAGTACAATTATTCCTACGCCTCCAATCCATGAAAGAAGAGACCTCCAAAAAATTAAACTAGCTGGAGCAGAATCAATATACACACCCATCATACTCAGGCCGGTTGTAGTAAGAGCGCTCATTACTTCAAACATTGAATCGACAAAAGTCATTCCTGTAATAAGTACAAAAGGAAAAGCAGAAATTGCAGTAAAAAGAATCCATGAAAGTGCAACTGTAGTAAAAGCATGCTTCATGCCTGTTTCTTCTTCAGTATAAAAAACTTTTTTAAGAACAATTCCTAAAAGAAAACAAAAAACTGCAGTAAGAATATAAGTTGAAATAAAATCAAAACTTTCTCTAAACCACAAGGCAATAAGAATAGGGGCTAATAAAAGCACTGAACTCCACTTAAGCAAAGAGCCAGTATCTCTTAAAACAATTTTAATATCTTCAAATCCAAGCCTTACCAGCATTTTAATCACTACTAAAAGGTTTTCTGTATATTTATTGTTTTAGGTAAACATGAATTCAAAAAAGAATCTTTGTATATGCATTCCTTCAGGCAGATTTGTAGATTTTGGTTTTTTTAAATCAATCACAAATAATCTGGGGAGTATAATGCTTCAATGGAATACAGTAACTCTTACAGTTGCATCTCCAATGATTTTTGCAAATAGAAATGAACTTCTTAGAAAAGCATTTGCACTCGAAGAAAAAACCCCTGGATTTTTGATTGATTATATGCTCTGGATAGACAATGATATTGTATTTGATTTTGAGCAAGTAAAAAAATTAATTTCACATTTAGAAAATGGAAAAGATTTCATTTCAGGAACTTATTTTAATCCGCTTAATGATGGTATAAAACCCGTTGCATATTGGAAAGACAATGAAAAAGAAGGAAGGTACAAGTGGCTTGAAGAAAAAGAACTCAATAGTTTAATGGAAGTTGATGCAGTTGGATTTGGTTTTTGTGCAATGAAAATGGATTTAGTAAGAAGAGTAGCAAACAAATTTAATCCAAGGCCATTTGATCTTAGAAATTTAGAAAATGGCGGGCTTGTAACAGAAGACCAAATTTTTTGTGAAAGAGCAAAAGAACTAGGATACAAAATTTTCTTAGATTCTGATTTAGTAGTAAAGCACGCGAAGGGTTATCTGCCACAACCTTTTTCTTTCTCTTACAAAGAGAAAGAAAAACGTTGACGAAAAAGAAAGAGAAAAATGCTTCGCTTTTTTCACTGAAAAAGAAAAGTTTGCGGGAGAGAGGATTCGAACCCCTGAACCCACTAAGAGACTGGCTCCTAAGGCCAGCGCGTTTGACCACTTCGCTACCCCCGCAATTATTAGTCAATTAAAGTTGTTGCTTATTTTTGTAGTAATACAATAAAGTTTACAACTAATATCTCACTATGTGAAGTATTTTAAAACAAAAGGTTATGTATACTTTTGCTTTTATTTTGTTTCCTTTTTAAGTGAAATACGCTCCC
>CAYMWD010000123.1:0-3557 GCA_964394025.1 uncultured archaeon
CCAGGAATAACTCCTCTTTCACCTTTTTTTGCAGGAGTAGCGCCTTTTCGGTGAACAAAAAATTCGCCTTCATGAATTGCATGATTGTGGTTTTTATTAGTCCATAACTCAAATTCAATTTTTTTCCCAAGTATTTTTTCAATGGATTCTATTGTTTTTTTGATAATCTCAAGTCTGTTCAACAAAGCAAAATCTAATCCAAATTCAAGTACATTCAAATATTCTTTTCCCAATTCGGAATCTTTATGTAAAGGAAAGGTTTCCTCAAATTTCTTTTCATTGCCTGCGCTTTTTTTCATATAAAATTCAGCAACTTTATATCCGATTCCTCTTGAACCTGAATGAACTATTATCCATGGTTTCTTATCTTCCGAATAGCCAATTTCAATGAAATGATTTCCATGTCCTAACGTACCTAAATGCCTTGGCGCCTTGCTTTCAAGGAATTGCAGCAATTGTTTTTTGTGTGGCCCATGTTTAAATTTTTCAATAATTTTTTTAAATTCTTTTTCAGTTTCTTTAGAAATAGGTGGTTTGGTTGAATGTATCTCTCCCAAACCCATTGGAACATTTTTTTTCACTTCTTCATAAATTTTTTCCTCGTTTTCACGAATTTTTTCAAGTGTTGTGCCTTTAATTTCACAAGCACTAACTCCGCATCCGATATCATAACCAACCCAAGCAGGTACAATATAATCTTTAGTAACAAGAACAGCACCTATAGGCGCAACATACCCTTTATGTGCATCAGGCATCAACGCACCCTTTATCACAAAATCTTTTTTACAACAATCATCAAATTGCTGTAAAGTATCCTTATCAGGATTAAGCGCGAAATTTTTTGATTTCATAAATAGAAATACGGGGTAATAATTATTAAATAAAAAGAAAAAATAAGAAATAGAAAAAAAACAATTATGTAGAAGCGACAAGGTTTATTTGTCTTTCAGTTCGATTTCGACATGTACGTTCTCGGGGATTTCGACACGCATTACACGTCTTAGAGTTGTTTCGTCGGACTGAATATCGATCATCCTTTTATGGATTCTCATTTGCCACTTCTCATAACTTTCAGTACCGCCTCCGCAAGGACTTTTCCTTGTTGGCACGGTTAGTTTTTTAGTTGGAAGAGGAATTGTTCCTGAATGTTTAGCGCCTGTTCTCTCCGCTACTTCCTGTATTCTTTTACAGATTGTTTCAAGCCTTGTAAAATCAGGCGATGTCAGTTTTATTCTTGCTGTTTGCATTTCATCTTCCTCTAAAAAATAAATTTACCAAAGAAGTTTTACTTCCTTGGTGTTACCTCTAATACTATTCCTGCTGCAACAGTTTGTCCCATATCTCTGATAGCAAATCTACCAAGTTGTGGGAACTTCTTGTATTCTTCAAGCACTACTGGCTTTAAAGGTTTTACTTTAACAATTGCAGCATCTCCTGCTTTAAGGAATTTTGGATTTTCCTCAACAACTTGTCCTGTTTTAGGGTCAAGTTTTTTCAGGATTTCTGTTATTGTACAACTCAACTGTGCTGTGTGCATGTGGAATACTGGTGTGTATCCTACAGGGATTGCTGTTGGGTGTGAAAGTACAACAATTTGTGCTGTAAATTCTGCTGCAACTGTTGGAGGGTCAGTCACATGACCAATTACGTCTCCTCTTGCAACATCCTTTCTTTCAAGTCCTCTGACATTGAATCCAACGTTATCTCCTGGTTTTGCACTAGGTAGTTGTTCGTGGTGTGCTTCAACTGTTTTAACTTCACCTGTTTTGCCTGAAGGCATTACAATAATTTTGTCACCAGGTTTTATGATTCCTGTTTCAACTCTTCCTACTGGTACTGTCCCAACACCTTTGATGTTGTAAACGTCCTGTACTGGAAGTCTCAATGGTTTATCAGTTGGTAAAGGTGGAGCAACCATTTCATCAAGTGCACCAACAAGTGTTGGTCCTTTATACCATGCCATTTTTCCAGCTGATTTTGCGATATTTTCGCCTTCCCATGCTGAGATTGGTATGAATTTAACTGCAGCTTCTTTGTATCCAATTCCCATAAGAAGTTTTTTCATAGTATCTCTTACTTCATTGAATCTAGCTTCTTCGTAGCTAACTTCGTCCATTTTATTTACTGCAACAATAAGCTGTTTAATTCCCATTACTTGTGAAAGGAATGCGTGCTCTTTTGTCTGAGGTTGTGGACCTTCTTTACAAGCAACAACAAGAACTGCTGCGTCTGCCTGTGAGGTTCCAGTAATCATGTTTTTAACAAAGTCTCTGTGTCCAGGAGCATCGATAATAGTAAACTCATTTTTTTGTCCAATGAATTTCTTATAAGCAACATCGATTGTTACTCCTCTTTCTCTTTCTTCTTTAAGGTTATCCATTGCGTAAGCAAATGCAAATGTTCCTTTTCCTTTTGCCTCTGCTTCTGCTTGAAGCTTCCTATATTCCTGTTCAGGTAGTGCACCGGTGTCGTATAGTAATCTTCCAACGGTTGTTGACTTACCATGATCGACGTGTCCGATGAAAACCAAATTCAAATGCGGTTTTTCTGCCATATCAATTACCTCCAAAACAAACCAAAACGCTATATTACATCCGAAGATGCAAAACCTATCAAAAACAATATTTTTGCATAGGAAATCGTTCAAAATCCCCGATTAATAGCTAATACTACTATAAAAAAAGGTTTTTAAAGCAATCTAAGTTTTTTTTGCTAAAAACCTTTCTCTAAGTGCAATTCGGCATCATTCAAGCCAGAACTGAGCGTTCTTGACCTCCGGATCCATGCCTTTTCTTTTTCTTATTTCTACTGTAGTAGAAGCCTGTAATTCTCGGGGTAATAATTCATACCCTGTATATTCTGCTGTCCACAAAGCTCTTCCTTGAGTTGCTCCTCTAATACTTTGTGAAAAACCAATAAGCTCTTTTACTGGCGCACTTCCGATAATAATACTAGAATCTCCTTCTTGTCTCATTTCTTGTATTTGAGTTCTTCTTGCTCCAAGTTCTTTGCTAACTGCACCAAGGAAATCCTCAGGAACAGTAATTGTAAGCTTTTGTTTTGGTTCATAAAGAACCGAATCAGCTGCCATCATACAAGCGTAAGTTCCTCTTGTAATTGTTGGGAGCATCTGTGCAGGGCCTCTGTGAATTGCATCTTCATGCAAAGTTGCATCTTCTAATACAAGCATTACGCCTGAACATTTTTCTTTTGCAAGCGGACCTTGGTCCATTGCATCATTAAAACCTTGAATTACAAGTTCTCTAATTTCATGTAATGATTCAATTCCTCTTGTAGCATCCATAAGCACACAATGGTTATGCACTGCCCAAATTTTCTTTGAATCTTCAGTTCCAAAGCCCATTTCCTGAAGCATAGCAATCATTGTTTTGTCTTTTGGTTTTATCTTACCATCAAAGTGGCTTTTGATAATTCCCTCAAGAATATCTTCTGGAATTTTTTCAACATGAATTTTAAGTTTGTTATGTCTGTTAGGACTTTTTGCCTCAAATGTAGGCGAATCTTTGTTGATTGTTTCTCTATAAACAACAATAGGT
>CAYMWD010000124.1:0-3543 GCA_964394025.1 uncultured archaeon
AAAACCAAGTTCAATCAATTGCGCAAAAAGACCTCTTAATCCAGAAGTAACCATATTTGAAGTGAAAGTAAAAACAATTTTTGCATTATCTTTTTTCATTTCTTCTATAAGCTTTACTGCTTTGTGAACTTGAATACTTTGAAAACCTAATGCATCAAAATTTTCAACTAAATCCTTCACTTTAGTGTCAGGTTTGTATCTTATATCTTTAATTTTTTCCCAAACTTCTTTCATTCAAAATCACTCCAATCAAAAAAATTATTTTACCACAAATTTTATTCTTACAAAATTATTTTTACAAAATTTTATTATTTTATACTCCGCTCATCAAATTCAACCTTTGGATTGCCAGCAACTTACTTTATACTTTGCTCATCAAATTCAACCTTTGGATTGCTGGCAAATTCAGTCATGAAAATATACGCTCCGCAGTTATAAAAACACAACTTATCCCCTTCTTCAACCAAACCAATTGGTTTGTCTTTGAAAAAAACATCTAATGTGCAAGGTGAATTACCAAATACATTGTATTCTTTTGTTTTGGATTTTTCTTTTACATTCATACACGGCAATTTTACCTTTGCAATCTGCGTATCCAAATATGAATTATATATTGAAGTGTTAATCCAAACGTCTGATTCTTTTACCATCATTGTATCGGCTACAAGAACAACACATGAAGCCGAAATCATTCTGCCTGGCTCTACAATAACTGTATAATCTTTTAATTTTTCAAGCGTGTTCTTAATTCTATCAATCACCAAATAACCATCAATCCCGCTTTTATTGTATTCTACCGGGAATCCTGAGCCAATGTTAATGAATTCAATTTTTACGCCTTTTTTTTCAAGCTCCTTTACAACTTCAATTGCTTTTGTTACATATGATTGCCAAACAAAAACATCAGTATTTTGAGTTTTTACATAAAATGCAATTCCACACAATTCAAGCGATGGAAATTTTTTAGGCAAAAATGCGAGGTCGTCTTTCCAAAAAGAAAACGTGTGTTCTTTTGCAATCAAATCAATATCCGCTAAATATTTTATTTTTCCTTTAGCATGCTTCTGCATATAATGAAGAAATTTCTCATGCCCAGTAGCAAAAAAATCAAAACCCAAGTCAATGTAATCTTTAATGTTCTGCTCAGTGTAAAGAGGCTGATTTACAAGACAATCTTTCGGAGAAATATTATAAGAAAGAGCATCTTTTGCCTCATTGACACTTGAAAGAACAAATTTTGAACCCAAATTTTTAAGTGCTTTAATTACAAATGGATAAGAGTTTGTTTTGAATGAATAATACATGCGTTTTTTTGCAAATACTTCTGAAAATTTTGAATCAAGTTTTTTGTAACTTATTTCCAACTGTTTTTTTGAAAAAACAAATTTTGGAGTCTCTAATTTACTCAAATCAACATCTGAAAAGTGCAACACTTTATTCTTATATTTTAGTTCTTCGACCATAAAAATCAGTTAAAATAAAAGTGACTATTAAAAAAAAACCAGAAAGAGGAACTTTCAAATTGGCATTGCGCCAGTTTTAGAGAATTTTATAAATCTCATATTATCACTTTACTACGAAATAGGCAAGGATTTGTTTTTAAATGTTATTTTATTATAATTTCTTTAATGAACCGCGATAAAGTCATTGCAGGCGCACTTATTATTTCAATAATTTTTCTTTTTGTAGCATTAGTAGGAATTGTCGGCGGAACAGCACTTGTTTTACTTGCAACAAACGCAGATAATACTAATCTTACAGACAATGTACCAATAATTGATTCTTTGGATACTACTACAGCAAATCCAACAAATGATACTACTAATACAAATAATAACACTAATACCAACACAAATACAACTCCTGAACCAGACCCAACACCAGAGCCTGACCCTGAGCCAGTTTGCGGAGATTCAAAAGTTGAAGGAACTGAACAATGTGAATCTGATTCAGATTGTGGTTCAAACGAAGAATGTTCAGAGTGCTCATGTGTTACAAAAGAACCTGAAATTCAACTTTTAAATGATGTTGAAATTGATTCACTTACATATTGGTGTGCTCCTGATTTTGAAGGCCAAGCAGGACTTGCAGTAAAGATTTTTAAAATAAAAAACAACGGAAGCGATTTTGCTTATGACGGTACGATAAAAATCAAATCAGATGTTGAAGGTTTGACTGATTCAATCACTTTGAAAAATTCTTTTGATTTTGATGTTGATGCTGGAAAAACACTTGACATTTACCAAAAAGACATTCTTAGATCGACAGCACCTTACTTATTTTTAGGAAATCAAACAGGCAATGCTAAAATCACAATCGAATTTGGAAACGAATACTATTTAGAACATGAATTCCAAATCAAAGGCCAAACATTTGCTGATAATTATTGCCAGTAATAAACAACAAGAATATAACTAAATTAAACCTAATTAATCGCACATTTATTTTCAAAATAGTATTAATTTTTTTCATCCATTGAAAAAAATCTTTAGAGATAATAATATAAGCAAGGTCAAGACAAATATGTTTATAATGGCCGCAAGACGAAAAGTAATCACTTCAAGAAAACAATTTGATAGAGTTCACACTGCAAAACCAAAGCACATGCCTCCTGCAGAGGACAAAAAAACACTTACGGGTGCGACAAAAATTGTAGGTAAACTAAGAAAAGCAAGAGAAAATATGATTACACTTGAAAGCACCGAATTAAGACAAATGAATGAATACAGACAGGCATATCAGCAAAGATTAGTTGATGCACTTGCAACAGGAAAAATCACCCCGCAACAATTTAAGGCACGCATGAATGAAGTTAACAAGAAAATAGCCGAAAAAACAGAAAGAATTGATGCAATAAATCACAAGGCAAATTTTTTAATTGAACCAAGACTTAGGGCTCTTGAGCGCCTTGCACTTGGTGAAACATTTTTTCATTATCTTTTGAGCCATGAAGCATACGCCGAAATGGTGAAAAAAAAGCTTAATTCATCGAGAGAAAATCCAGTTCAAACAATAGCATTGGTTGACATTGATCGCCTCAAAAAATCAAACGCAATGTTCAGTCACATTAGAGGCGGTACTGTTATACTAACAGCATATGCTGAAGCAGCACGAGATATAGCTAAAAAATACGGCGGGATTGTTTCAAGATACGGCAGTGATGAATTCACTTTTCATTTCATGCGACCAAAAAAAGAGGTCGAAGCAATAATGAGGGAATATTATAGTATGGCACGCGAAAATCTCCTCAAAAGCACATTAGGAGATGCAATTAGAGAACATAAACTTAAAGGCACGGCAACAGGCACAATCATTCAACCTGATTTTGATTTTCACAGAGAACATGGACAGACAAAAAGCCAGATTTATGCGAATCTTATGGACCATGCAAGCACGGCACTTCTTGAAAGAAAGAAAGCCAATAAACGCGGAACTATAACCCTGATTGAAGATAATAGAATTATTCATTAAACTCTACTTTATCTAACGCAAATAATCGTTTTGCCCCTATTTTTTCAAACTCTCTGAATGCATATTCGTTAA
>CAYMWD010000125.1:0-3535 GCA_964394025.1 uncultured archaeon
ACAATTTTCATTATTTTTTCCTTTGCTTTTGCTTCAGGAAGAAGTAAACTTTTGTCAGAGCGGATGTTCACTTTCTTTTTCAGCTGGTAAGCTACATTTCTCACATAATCTTCGTTTTCATGAAAAACTTTCGGGTTTTTGGTGTATATTGCCACTTCAGGGCCCTCAAGTTCTACTGAAGTTACTTGTGCATCAGAAGGCACAACCGATTTTACTACTTCCTTAACTTCTTTAAGGTAATCCATTAGATTTCACTAAAATTTGTCCTAAATAAAAAACTGAAAAAAAATCATTTATTGTACTGTTGTTTCCTGTTTTGAAATTTTTATTGTTTCTTCGTTTGGAAGTTGAGTTACTCCTTTAGCATTAATAACAAAAACAGTAGCGCCTTTTCCGCCTGAATAAACATCTCTTCTTTTTCCTGATTCTATTGCTCTTACTGCAAGTGCAACTGCTTCTTTTTCACTCAAGTCTTTTTTCCACCCAAGGTCTATTGTATTAAGTGCAGGTTCAGTTCCTGAGCCTGAGACTGCATACTGAGTTCTTTCAAGTACGCCTCCGTAAGGAGTAAGGTCAAACAATAAAGGTTTTTTATCAGTGTAACCGCCAATAACAAATTGTGCAATATAAGGTGCAAATCGACTTGCATTAAGGATATTTGAAAGCATTGTTGAAGCAGCTCTTGCGCTCATTATTTCATTTCTGTCAAGCTCGTACAATTTTGCCTGTGATTTTAGGTATCTCACAATTGCTTGGCTATCTCCAACATTTCCAGCATTAGTAAGTGCCATAGCATCGTTTATTTTGTAAATCTTTTCAGATTCTTCTTCGTAAACAATATGCCCCATACTTGCTCTTTTATCAGCAGCAAGTACTACGCCATCTTTGTAAATTATTCCAACTGTTGTTGTTCCTGTCTTAAGATCTTTATGTTCCATAAAAACCACAAAAAATAGTCTGTGAACCTAAACGTATTCTAAGTGAAAACATTTATAAGGGTAAGCAAAACCCTCTAATTTCACTTCTTTTCTGCCTTTTTCTCTTCTTTTTTAGATTTATCAATACTTTCTACAATCTCTACTTTTTTAATTTCAGGTATAACTTCTTTCATTGTTTGTGTAAAAGGCGCTATAAGAGGGCCAATTTGTTTTGCAATTTCTTTTGGAAGTTT
Source organism: uncultured archaeon (assembly GCA_964394025.1). Lineage (GTDB taxonomy): Archaea > Iainarchaeota > Iainarchaeia > Iainarchaeales > Iainarchaeaceae > PCWY01. Next base: position 1,172 of record CAYMWD010000125.1, read on the forward strand.
TACTTTTAAATTATCTTTTTCAAGTTTTGTTTCAACTTTAATTTCTTTTAAAGGAAAGAATTTTTCACTCATAATTTGTGCTTTTTCTGCAGGGCTCGTGTATTCTTTTACAATTTTAATTTCATATTCAACATTTTTTCCAGCTAGCTCGTTGTTCATATCAACTCTAACTCTTCCGCCTGATACTGTCTGTACCTTACCATATTGTCCGTTCATATCCACAATCAATCCTGGAAATGGCTGTATTTTTCTGCTTATAAATTCTTTAATTGGAACAACAACAATTAGTTCTTTTTTTCTTGCGCCAAATGCTTTTTCAGAGGTAAGTTGAATAGTTTTTGAGTCCCCTTCTTTCATTTCTAAAAGGCAATCATCAATTCCTTTCAAAACATCGCCTTTTCCAACCACTACTGGAATAGGTCTGAAAATTGAGTTTTCTTTGTATAATTTATTTTCTTTAGCAATCTTTTCGCTTGTAGTATCAAATATAATTCCGCTTTCAAGTTCTTTTCCTGTAAATTCTATTGTAACAATTCTATTTCCTTTCATAAAATTTCACCAATAATTCCAAATAATTTAGAAAATATTTCTCTTAGTTAAGGTTTTTAAGGGGTGCTTAATGACCAAAAACTCTTTTTTGATGTTCAAATCGTTTTACTTTAATAGCAGTTATTAAAGTTCCCAGAACCATATTAGTTTCAGCAGAAACTTCTTGTAAATGTTCTTTGAGCACTTTGTCAATATACTTGAAAGGCGGAACACTAATTTTAAGGATTGTTTCATAAGCTTCTTGTCTTTCTTCTGCAGTTCCTCTGTCTAATTTTCTTATAAGCGGGACAACTTTTTTTTCAATAAGTGCATCTTTTTGAGCTACTGTAAGAGATTTGTCTTTTTTTATTCTTTCAATTTCTCCTGCAAATTTAAATTCTCTTAAAATTTTTTCATTGCTTGAAATTCTTCTTGAATCTTTTTTTCTATTTTCTTTTCCTGCTTTTGTAAGGTTTTTTTTTCTTGTTGGCTTAGGTTTTGGTTTTGGCATGTAAATACAATGTTTTTTGCAAATTTAAACAAACATGTTCCAAAAATTTGTTTTAAAAGCTTTTGCGGATTGAATTAAATCGAATTATAATTTTTGTAAGGGGGATTTTATTTGGGATTTGCAGGAATAAACAGACAGCAGCTTTGGGCGCTTTTTATATCAATTTTAATGGTAGGTTCAATACTTGGAGTAATGAGCCTTAGTGGTGACGATTCTACTACAAATCCAGATGCACCGCCTATAGTAACTGATGCACCAACAACAATTTCTTATTCAGCAACAGGAGTTGAATCAAAAGTAATACAGCTTTTTTCAACAGGAATAATGGTTGCACAAACAAGTGCATTTAGTTCACAAGATGTTGACAAAGAATTGCTTAAAGTTGATGGAATAGTTTCTTCTCAAAGCATGTTTTTAGACGAAGGAAACAGTGTAAGATCAGACATAAGAGTTTCTTCGCCAGATAAATTCCAAAGTGTGCTTGAACAAATGAAAAAACTTTCAACAATTTCAGAAGTTCAATTTTACCCAAAAGCTCTTGTTCAGCTTCCGGAAGAAATAGAACTAACGAATGATGATTTAAATCTAAATCTTAATTATAAATTTGTTAGCCGTCAAACCGAAGCAGTAGTAACAACAGCAACTCTTCAAGGGGATGAAATACTTATTAGTATTGAAGGCGATTTTCAAAAAGATCTTTTAGTTGGAAAAGCATTTGTTATTGAAGTGAACAACATTACTGCTTCCCCTGAGTACTATTCAGCAACAGGAGAATTCGAAGTAGCGTCTTTAGATAATTCATTTCTTTTGAGTGCAACAGCGCTTCTTTCTGAAAGACAAAATATTGATTCATTGCTACAAGAATTAAATGAATTGGATGAAAATAATTCAATTGCAGAAATGCCGGTTTACAACGAATTGCTTGTAATGTTTGTTGATTCTGCTTCTTTTGAAGAACAGGATTTGAATAATTTCCTTACTGATTTCAATGTAGATGCATTCACATTATACACGGATTATAATGCAGTTTCTGTTTCATTCAGCGAAGAAACAAATTTTGTTGAATTCAGGGATGCGCTTAAAGAAGGATTGAATTCTAATGGGTTTGAAATAAAAGAATTAAAAGAACCTAATGTTTCAATTTCAGGAAACATAAACACAAATCAAGAAATTATCAATTCAAAAATATTAGAGTTTAGTGAAAAAAACTTCGAATCGCTTAATTTGAAACAGAAAGTAACATTTGATTCAAATTCGATTTATGTTGCAGATGAAAACAAATCATTTCCTCTTGAAGCAGGTTTTTTTGAAGCAAACCTTGCTCC
>CAYMWD010000126.1:0-3482 GCA_964394025.1 uncultured archaeon
ATCAGCAAAAGTTTTTCTTTCCTCATAAATCGCTTCTGTGTAATACGACTGTATGCTGCCGAGCATCAAATCAACAACTTCTCCTGCAGTTGGAATAAGTGCATGAAGTCCTGACACTTCAACTGTTTTGTCAGCCGCAAAAGCAATAACTCCTACTATTGCTCTTGTGCTCTGCAGAGTATATTCTGAATATCTAAGGTATCTTTCTTTTTCTGATATTGATGTTTCAAACTCTGATGCCATTCTGTAAGCGTCAGTCCACTTTCCCATTATTCCGTCAATGCTGGTATAATCAGCAACAGCTGTCGCAACCCCGTGAAGCTTTCCTGCTCCTATGCTTTCGGCAACATTCGAGTTTGCTCCGGCAACTCTTGCAAGAGCCCACCCTTTGAGAAAATCAATTCCCTCTTCTTTTAATTTTCTTGCTGCTACTGCTTCATCAGGGTTGAACATAAAATCAGGCGGAAAATAAAAAACCCTGCAAGCCCCATTAGAACATGATTTAGCAACACTATACTTCCGCTCAGATTCTGCAGAATCACTTTCAAGCGCAAGCTTTCCTGTTGTTCCTGATGTTACTCCTACTGCCCATACTTCAAGTTCAAGACCTTCATAATCTTTATCTTCGAGATTTGCTATTACCGAGTATCCTGTTGTATGCGACGTTACTTTTGAAGGCGTGATTTTAAGTTCTTTGATTTCAGGTGCCGGAGATTTAAGTATTATTTTGTCGCTCCCGCTAAGACTGAAATTTTTCCCGCTTTCAGGATTTATTACTTCAGCACTAACATTGACTTTTATATTTACTGGATAATCTTCCTTGTCGCTCAGGAACATTTCGGCAGGAATTTTAGGAATCTCTATTTTTACTGCTGCTGTAGAAGTAAGCGATTCTTTATTGCTTTTTATTATGTGAGTTCCTTCAGAAAAAAATATTCTGCTTGGGTCAGTAAAAGTAAAAATATAATTCACGTTTGTCGCCATTCCGTCAATAGCAACACTTTCATAGCCTTCTATTATTGCACTTACTTCAATTTCAAACGCTTCTTTTAGAAAAACTTCTTTAGGGTCGGCAAGCACATCCAACCTTGCGTTTCCCATCTGCTTGCACGTGCGCGAGCTTTGTTCGCAGAACTCTCCGCTTTTACAGTCAGAGTGTTCATAACATTGGCCACAGGAAATGAATGCATCCGGGCATTCACAGTAATAGCTTCCTGCTGTTTCTTTTGCTTCGCATTTTCCAGGGCACTTGCAGTCTGAATCTCTAATAACCGGCGGTTTATCAGGCTTCGGGTCTCCGCCTGTTCCATCATCAAGCAGGCACTTTCCTCCTTTAATCATGTACTTTCCGCCACAAACACAGTTGCACTCCTGATACTGCCAGCGGTAATCTGCTCCTTCACCATACCCTGCACATTCAGATTTACATGCTTCGACTTTGGGTTTGTTGCATGCTGATTCGCAGTTTGCAATACAGTCCATTGTGCAGTTTCCTGCGTCACAGCATTCATTAACACAAGGCTGTGTGCACGGGTCTTCACTGCACTTGTTTGAACACACGTTTGAAAGATTAATAGTAATTATTCCATGCACTGTGCCGTCGGCATCCTTGTAAATACCGCTGTCTCCATAACAGCTCCATATGCATTTGTTGTTTCTTTCAACATACTCTGCCCACATTCTGCTGTTGTATTCATTCCACTCATCAGAAGTCATCAGCGAAGAAAAAGCACTTGCAGAAAAAACAATAATAAAAAACAGAACAGCAGTCAAATATTCAGTTTTCATTTTATTCCTCAAGTTCTTTCTTCATTTTTTTGAAATCAGAGCTTGTGATTTCTCCTTTTGCATATCTTTCTTTCAGAAGCTCTATTGCGGATTTATCGTCACTTTCTTCTTTTGAAGAAACTTTTTCTGCTGTTTTATTCTTTTCGACAGAACTAAGTTTCGCCTGCACGGGTATTTCAGGTTCCTTTTTTTCCTGTGTTTTTTCTTCTTTTTTTCCAAATAAAAGGTCTTTGATAAAAAGCAGAACCAAGAGACCAAAAACAACCACAATCAGTATTATCACAACTACAATCAACAGATTCACGATTCCAAGCAGTTCTTCCATAAAATCACCTCATTGAATTTCTCATGTAATTTCCCATCCGCAAAAACTAATCCATTCTTCACAATCATATTTTTCTGAAATGCAGTCAACATCTCCGCTTCCGCATTCTTTTCCTTCATATGCTTTGCATTCGGTTTTTTTGTTTTCACAATCATCTATGAATTCATACTCAAATACTTTTGGTGCGTTTCTTTTAATCATTTCATATATTGCAGTATCAACTTTAGCAAATTGTTCGTTGGATATGTTTGATAGCTGAACACTTTTTTTAGTTCCGTTTGCAGTAATTTCTATTTTTTCCCAACCGCCATCCATTACAAAAGGGTCTTCATAGTTATCATTAAGATTAAAGAAATTGTTTTTTACTGCAACTTTGTAAACCTCAAGCAATTCTTCTTCTGTTACTTTGAAATCAAAATTTTTTATCATTCCTATTCCCATTCCTTTTTGGTAAGATGCCTTTCCGCTTGAGTCAACATTGAAAGAATTCCAACCCCATTCCAAATGCATTGCGCCTGAGCCGGAGGTTATTTCAAAATCAGCAGGAAGTTCAGTAGGTTCAGGCTGTTGTGTACATCCTGAAATCAACAGAAAAATAACCGTTAAAATTAAACCAACAAATTTCATTTAAATCATTTAGAATTACTTTATTCTATTATTTATTATTTGGCTTTTTTTGGTTATGTTTAAATACTTATAATTTATTCTTTATTCGATGTATACTAAATTCATTTCTGTAATTTTGCTTTTATTTTTTTTTATTTCTGGGTGTATAGCCACCCCTTTGTCTAATTTTTCTATTCCGCAAGAACAAGATGGTTCTGTAATTTATTCTAATCAAGTTAAAGAAATTTGCTGGAATGGAATAGATGATGATTCTGATGGTTTTACTGATTGTGCTTCACCGGTTTGTTCAAATGAATTAATGTGTACGCACAAAAATGAAAACTGCAATAATAAAATAGATGATGATAATGACGGTAAAATTGATTGTGAAGATGCCTTTTGTTTAACTGCGCCTTTATGTGTGCCTGTATCTAATTAATTTTTTTGTGTTTTTCGCCTTTCCAATTAATTATAGGTTTTATTTGTTTTACAATTTTTACACTTTGTTCTTGCGCCTTCATTACATTGTAAATATTCTTGTAAGCCATTGGCGATTCATCAAGAGTATCTTCACTTATGGTTCCTTTAATTCCATTCATTTTTTCTTCAAATTCTTTCATTGAAAATTTTTCCTTTGCTTCTTTTCGGCTGTATATTCTTCCTGCTCCGTGTGAAGAACTTTCCAAAAAATCAGTATTACCTAAACCTTCAACTAAAAATGAACCTTCTTTCATATTTCCAGGAATAACTCCTCTTTCACCTT
>CAYMWD010000127.1:0-3437 GCA_964394025.1 uncultured archaeon
GTCAGAATTTGTAACTGAGCCTCTTCCAGCATTTCCGCCATAAGCAATCCCTACTTCAACCTGGAAAGGGAATCCTCCGCTGTAAACTGCGGGTTTTCTTGTTACTACTGAAAGAAATTCAGGCGCAACAATTCCATCAAGACTTTTTCTTATTCTATCTTCTCCTATTGGAATAAGCCCGTCAGTTCTTGGTGCAATAAAAATTATTTTTTTGAATTGTTTCACTATTTCCTCTGATTCTTCCCATGTAAGTTGGGCAGGGTCTTTTTTCACATCAAATGAAACATTTTTTTGAATTTCAAGAACAGCCTTATCGCCGATTCTATCAAATTCACTTTTAAGAAAACTTGAAACTTGTCTTGCTTTTGTATATTTTGCAAGAGTAATCACTTCATCTACATTCACTCCTTTTGGATGAGGTTTCATTTCAGTAGGTTTTCTTGGAATTTCTTTTGCAGTTCTTTTGAAAACTATTTTATTGTTATTAGGTTCAATAAGAGTTATCTGTGCGTGAGGATTTGCAATAGCAGTTCTTCTCAAATACTCAAGAGGTGCCTGTTCAGAATTAACATATTTAACTCCTTTGAACTTTGCCTTTATAGCTGTTCCTTTGAAAGGTTTTTTTAGTTCTGTTAAGTTTGCTATTTTAGGTTGATTCTTTTTTGGATCAATTGTAAGTTCAAGACTCAATGCTGGCCCTTTATCAGTTCCTGTTATTACCTGCGAGGATTTTCCTGTTGTAATCTGCGAAAGCATTGTACATCCTGCAGCTCCTATTCCTTGCTGTCCTCTTGACTGCATCATTCTGTGAAATTTTGTTCCCGCAAGCAACTGTCCCAATGCTTTTCCAACAGTTTCTCTTGTAAGTCCAGGGCCGTTATCTTTTACCGTAACTTCATAATATTCATTTCCAATTTCTTTAATCTGCACATCAATATCTGGAAGTATTTTTGCTTCCTCACATGCATCCAAAGAATTTGTTACATATTCATGAACAATTGTAGTTAATGTTTTTATTTTTCCTGTAAGTCCAAGCATCTGCATGTTCTTTTTGAAGAACTCTGCAACACTATGTTCTTTGAACTCTTTTGCGAGCGATTCTGCATTTGCTCCTTGTGTTTCCATTGTGTATCACCAATCCTTTTCTTATAGTTCAAATTTGTCGTTAATTTTTTTTCTCTTTAGAGAATCATAAACCGCGGTATGCGAAGCCCCGTGAAGAAGCATATCAATTGCTTTTCTTGCAGCAGCAACTTCTTCTTCTTTTCCAATAATTGCTATTGTTTTACCATAAACTGAAATATTTGCGCCTGTATCTCGTTCAATTTCGTCTCTTGCTTTTCCTTGATTTCCTATTACTCTTCCTTTTTTTGCAGTAAGCATACTTTGATTTTTTCCAAGTATATCTCTCAATTCAATAAGTTCAAACATACAATCATCATCCAAAAGTCTGAATGATTTTTCTGGTGAAAAACCTCTTGCAATGGCTTTGATTATTCTAAAAGCTTTGAGATATTCGTAAGGGGCGCCTTTTTGAGTTATTTCAACTGACCCTTCTTTACTATCAATTTCAATTTTAGTTTTAGTTATGGTCTCAATTTCTCTTTTGGTTTCTCCATTTTTGCCTATAATTGCACCTATTCTTTCATGGGGTACCATTAAGAAGTCGCTACTCTCGTTTTCCATTATATATATCATATATATAATATTAATATATATTACGGGCAAATTAGTAAAAATACTCAGATAGTAGAAATCTTATCCTTATATGCTTTTATTTGCGCGTAAAGCGTTTCGAAGTCGGTTTTAACCCCTCTTTTAGCAAAGAATAATGCTATATTGTTCACATCTCTCTCAAAGAACTCTTTAGCGTTAGGGTGAGTAAGTACGACTGCCTGTCCAATGTCAATAAAAATTAGTTTTTCGTCTCTAACAAGAATGTTGTATTCGGATAAATCTGCGTGTACTAGACCTGCTAAGTATAATTTTGCCATAAATTCTATTACTTCTTGGTAATAGGTTTCTGCTTGTTCTTTTGTAAGTTCAATATCTTTTAGTTTTGGGCTTGCTTCTTCGTGGCCTATAAATTCCATTACTAAAACATTATCTTTAAATCCAAGGGGCAAAGGCACTGAAAGTTTTTTGTTGCTTGCAGTAAGAAGATTTTTGAATTCTTTTTTTGTCCAGATGAAAACAATTTGTCTTTTTTCTTTTCTTATTTCTTTAAATCTTATGTCGCCTTCAATGTATTTTTTCATATTTTTGAAATCGCTTGTTTCGATTTTGTAAATTTTTACTGCGCGTTTATTTCCCGATAAATCAGTTGCAACAAAAACATGCGCTTCTTTTCCTGTGCTAATAATGTATTCAAGAGTTTCAAACAAACCCTTTGTTGCTAGCAAATGAATTGTCTTAAGTGTAGCTGAATCAAAAACTTTTTGAAATATTTTTCTGTCTGTTTCATTCTTGATTCTTTTTTCAAGAATATCATAATCAAAGTCATCCATTACTATCGCCAGAATCAGTGTGTTAAATTCACACAGGTAGCTTGTCCAAAAGCCCGCGTCTCTTTAAGTGTTCAACTTGGAATCCAAGATATCTCCATACAACATCTGCTTTTGATGTTTGAAAATCCCATGGTTTTACAATAACTAAATCTCTTTCTCGCATCCATGTTCTTTTTTTCATTTTTCCTGGAATTCTGCAGTTTCTTTCAATTTCGTCTTCGCAAAGAACTTTTACTTGTCCTGCTCCGTGCATTTGTATTATTACACCGAACAATTCGCCTTCAGCTCTTCTTGGAGTTCTAATTTTTCTGAGCTGTTCTTCTTGTTCTTGCTGTATTTGCTCTTCTGATTTTTTCTTAACTGCTGGTTTCTTTTTATAGTCTGCCAATTTATCATACCTTCAAAATTATTGCATGTTTAATGTTTTTAATTTTAATAATGTCTTCTTCTCTTAAAAAACCTTGTTTAATCGCAATTCCTATTGTTTTGTTCCCCACGAGATTTATATTAGAGTTTTCTTCAAGAAGTTTAATTAATTTTTCTTCATCTATTGTTTCGCCTTTGTAAAAAGTTTCTTTTACTTCAAAGTAAAAATCTCCTTCTTCAAAAGCTTTCCCAATAAGTTCTTTGTCACAGCAAGCTAATACTGTATTGTTTTCAGTTCCATGAATTTTAAAGTACAATCATTCACCTAAATTTTTTTGATTGGGCTTAATGCTCCGCATGCAGTGCATTTCAACATTTTTATTCCGTGTTGGTCTACAATTTTTGTATCTGGTTTTTTACATTCGTGACATAGCACATATTCATTAAGATAATTTGTAAACATTTTTCCAAGCATGTCTGGATAAAAGCGACCATTCATCACAAGTTTTCCGCTTTCAATTGTCATTGAAGTAGCAGTATCTTTTGCAAGAAATTTGTAAAGAT
>CAYMWD010000128.1:0-3417 GCA_964394025.1 uncultured archaeon
GATATTAATATATGTGTTTGTGGCTCTTCTTATAACAAATTTTCTCCCGAGGTCTGCAATTTCTTTTTTTAGTACTCTTGGGTCAAGAACTACGCCTGCTGCAATTAGTGTTCTTTTTCCCTGAACAACACCTGAGGGAAGCAAATGGAATTTGAATATTTTATCTTCCACAACCACGGTATGTCCTGCATTGTTCCCGCCTTGGTATCTCACAACAAGGTCAACCTTGTCTGAATTATAATCAGTTACTTTTCCTTTTCCTTCATCGCCAAACTGGCTTCCAATAATTACTGTTCCCGGCATATGACCCCTACAAAAGAAAGTATACACTTTTTTTAAAAGGATCTTTGGCTTTGCAAGTAAAAGTTAAAAGGAGTTAATGACTTCTAATTCATAATGTCAGATGTATTTGTTGTATTTGGTTCTGCTTCAGATAAAAAAGTATATGAACCTTTATTGAAAAAATTCGATTATCAAAAAATTTCTTATGAATTCAAAATTCTTAGTGCTCACAAAACCGCAAAAGAACTTGACAAAGCTCTTGCAAAAACAAAAGCAAAAATTTTTGTTTGCGGTGCAGGTCTGAGTGCTGCTCTTCCAGGTGTTGTTGCAGCAAACCAGACAAAACCAGTAATTGGTATTCCCTGTAAAGGAGCTTACAATGGACTTGACGCATTTCTTAGTGTTGCTCAAATGCCTCCTGATATTCCAGTAATATGTGTTGGGGTTGAAAATGTAAAAAGTGCTGCAAAAATCTGCGAATTTTATTTGTCAAATTTGAAAGAAATTGTTCTTATTGAAAAGAAAAAAGGCGAAGAAAAAAAGCAATTTGAAAAATGCAAAGAATTTATGGAGTCAAATAGAATTCCTTTCAAAGTAGGTTTGCGTTCAGAATTTGATTCTTCAAATATTTTTATTGAGTTTGTTGAAATTGGAAAAAAAATTGACGAAGTTGATTGTACAGTTATAACAGTTCCAGTAAAATCAAATTCTACAGAAAAAGATGCATTAAAATCATTTAGTCAATTGCAAAATGCTTATTCGGTTGGTTTGGGAAATTATAAAAATGCCGCAATTTCAGCACTTGAACTAATTAATCTTCAAGGAAATTTTGATTCTTTGCTTAAACAATTGAGAAAAAAAGCAGCAAAAAAAGTTCTTGATGCAAAGAGATGATTGAATGGATTTTTTTGTTGAACTAATGGGTTATCTTGGCGGTTTTTTTATTATGCTTAGTTTTATTCCTCAGGTTATAAAATCATACAAAACAAAAAAAGTAGATGATATTTCTACTGGGCTTGCTATAGCTTCGGTTATTGGCGGAATTTTTTGGGAAATTTATGGTTTTATGGTGAACAGTATGCCTCTTATAATTATGAATGGAATTTTTTGCATTCTTGTTGTAATTCTTCTTGTTCTAAAACTTAAATATAATAAAGTTTGATTTACAAGCAGTTTTTTAAATCTATTAATTCATAATCATATAGAGGTGGTTTAATTTGGGTTCCGTAAAAAATCTTACAGTAGAGAAAGAAGCGACAAGTGAAGCATTCGGAGTTGGTGTTTTCGAATTTACTGATGATTATAGTGTTTTTGATTATGGTAAAATGCCTGACACTATTCCTGGTAAAGGAGAAGCTCTGTGCAGACAAGCAGCTTTTAATTTTAAAGAACTTGAAAAACAATTTGGCCTAAAAACTCACTTCAAAAAACTAATTAGCGGAAACAAAATGCAAGTAAATCTTGTTCGAATATTAATGCCTCAAGATAATCAAATTTTTGAGGAAACCAAAAATTACCTTATTCCTCTTGAAATAATTTTTAGAAATTCTCTGCCTGAAGGTTCTTCAGTATTCAAAAGAATTGAATCAGGTCAGCTTAATTTAGATGATCTTGATGTTAGTGAAATTCCTAAACCAGGACATAAGTTTGAAAAGCCATTTCTTGATGTTTCAACAAAACTAGAACCTACTGATAGATACTTGTCGTGGGATGAAGCAATGGATTTATCAAAAATTACTGAGGACCAATTTTATGATTTGAAAGAATCTGCTTTGAACATTAATGATTTTATCACTGAAAAAGCGGAATCATTAGGTCTTGAACATGCGGATGGAAAAGTAGAATTTGGTCTTGGGCCTAAAAATGAAATTATGCTTGTGGATGTATGCGGAACACTTGATGAAAATAGGTTTTTGTACAATGGAACTCACATCTCAAAACAAGTTTGCAGAGATTATTACAAAAAAACATCTGATTGGCCTGCTGAATTAAAAAAAGCTTTTGCTGATGGTGTTGAAAAAGAGAACTTTCCAAAACCAGAACCTTTGCCCCCTGAGTTTGTAACAATTGTTTCAAACATGTACAAGAGTGTTTGCGAAGCATGGACTGGAGAAAAACATTGGAAAGCACCAACAATAGAAGAAGTAATGAATTCCTATAATGAATTTTTAGACAGACAAGCTTGATTTGTTGTTGCTTGTTTTTTTAAACTTGAATTGAAACCATTATTACTAATGTAGCCCTACTATAGTAATAACTGTGTTTCTTGTTATTGTTGGTAGTAATAATAATAATTTTTAATATTATTATTTATTGTTTTTAATAATAATTAATTTATTAATACTATTAAAGGCTTAATTTAGTAATAAAATAGGTAGTTTTTTATATTATTTTAGGGGTATTATAATCATGGTTCTCAGATTTATTGATTTAAACCCTGGTGATATTAGCAACAGAACTGGAAATTTAGTAAGGTTATCTGGAGTTTTATACCCTGCTTTTATTGTCAAAAAATTACCTATTAAAGTTAACTATGATGATGAATTAGTAAAAGCTATTGCTGATGCTAATTTAAGTATTGGTAATCTTTGTGGTATTGCGGTTCATATAAATCCTAATTTACTTATAAACGCTTACTTGAAAAAAGAGGCTGTTTTGAGCTCGATGATTGAAGGAACAAGAACAACACTGTCTGAAGTTCTCATTCATGAACAAAAGAAAAAAGAAACAAATGACCGAGATTTACGTGAGGTAATGAATTATATTGATGCATTATGGGAGTCTATAGAAAAAGTAAAAACTGAACCCATTTCTGAGGAGTTGATAAAATCGGCTCATAAAATTCTTCTTAGTAATGTTAGAGGGGAAACCAAAGAACCAGGCAAATATAAAATTCGACAAAACTGGTTTGGTCGTTCTGGGGATATTCTTGAAGCTTCATTTATTCCCTGTACTCCGAATGAGGTTTCAGGTCTTATGTCTAATTTAGTTGTTTATTTAGAAGATGAAACTTTAACTTCGAAGTTGGTTAAAGCAGGGATTATGCATTATCAATTTGAAACAATTCACCCTTTTGCGGATGGAAATGGACGGATTGGTCGTTTGTTAATCATGGTTTATTTGATGAAATCGGGT
>CAYMWD010000129.1:0-3410 GCA_964394025.1 uncultured archaeon
GGGATTTACATAAAAGCTCAATTAAATAAAAAAGAGCTTTTAGTAGATGTTGGAAACAAGGTTTTTGCACCAAAAACATTTAAAGACATATATAAGATTATTGATTTGCAAAACAAAAAATTTGGTGAAGTTAAAGATTACCCCAAATTAGATGAATATGCGTTTACTTCTGACAGAAAGATGATGAGTACTCTGAATAAAGTGGATGGTGGAAAAGAATTATTTTTGAAAGGAGCTCCTGAAGAAGTTCTAAAAGTATGTACAAAAATTCTTATTGACGGCAGGGCTGTTAAAATTACTGAAGAACAGAAAAAAAATATTTTGAAAAAGAATGGAGAATGGGCTCAGGGAGCGATGCGTGTTCTTGCATTTGCTTACAAACCAACAAGTGAAAAGCGTTGTACTGAAGAAAAAATGGTTTTCTTAGGTTTAGTTGGAATGATTGACCCTCCGAGAAAAGAAGTTGAAGGGGCATTAAAAATTGCCCAACGTGCTGGAATACAGGTAAAAGTAATTACAGGAGACAATCCATTAACTGCTGAAGCTGTCGCACGAAGTATTGGAATGAAGGTAACAGGAATTTATGAAGGTTCACAACTAGACCAAATGAATGATACGGAATTAAAGGTTGCTCTCAAAAAAGGAAATATTTTTGCTAGAACTAACCCCAACCACAAATATCGTATTGTTACTATTCTAAAAGAAATGGGTGAAGTTGTTGCGGTTACTGGTGATGGGGTGAATGATGCTCCAGCACTCAAGAAAGCAGATATTGGAATTGCGATGGGAATTAAAGGAACGCAGGTAAGTAAAGAATCTTCAGACATCATTTTGCAAGACGATAATTTTGCGACAATAATAAATATTATTGAGGAAGGAAGAAGAGTTTATGCAAATATTCTTTCATTTGTAAAGTTTTTGCTATCTGCGAATGCAAGCGATATTGCTGTTGTTGGTTTAATTACTCTTGCTGGAGCTCCTTTACCAATACTCCCTCTGCAGATTTTATGGATAAATATTGCAACTGATTCATTGCCTGCGCTAGCGCTCGGAGCTGAAAAAGCAGAAAAAGGAATTATTGAGGAGAAACCTCACAAAAAAGGAGAAGGGTTGCTGAAAAAGTTTGCATTATTTATTACCCTGTCGACAATAATACAGATAATTGCAAATGTACTAATCTTCATTTATGGGTTCCAACTAGACTTAGCAGAGGGAATAAATACTTTTGACCTTTCCGCCCCAAGTTATGCACGAACTATGATTTTTACATTTATCGTAACTTTTGAGTTATTCTTGGTTTTTAATTGCAGAGGAATTGGTAAAAGCCTTTTGAAAGGAGGATTATTTGTAAATAAAAAATTAATTCTTGCTGTACTTGCGTCGTTTGCCCTGCAATTTATCATACTTTATCATCCGTTTATGCAAGAGGTTTTCAAGTCAGTTCCTCTCGGGCCTGTGGAGTGGGGAATAATATTATTAGTTGCAACACCTGCATTTATAATTCCTCAACTAGTCGAATTCTTAAAAAAATTTTTACCAAAAGAATTTGCACAAACACAACACTAAATTGTGCAACAAAAGTCGGGCATTAGATAAAACAAAAAAGTACAATTTAAATAAGCAAAAGGTGTTGTAATATATTATGCTTGAGGACTTTTTCCTGGAACTTTCGCTTATTCTTATTGTTGCAACAATAATAAGTGTTATTTTTGTAAAGCTTAAACAACCAACTTTAGTGGCTTTTATTTTCTCAGGTATTTTGCTAGGTTCCTCATTTATGAATGTTATAACTTATCAGGATTTACTAATTATTTTCTCAGAACTGGGAATCGCATTCCTATTGTTTTTAGTCGGAATAAATTTGGACACGCGAATATTTAGAGACCTTGGAAAAATATCCATTGTAACTGGGATTGGACAGATTATTTTTACCACAATTATTGGAATAATAATTGCCACTACCCTTGGGTTTGGACTCGTAGAGTCATTGTTTATAGCAATTGCGCTAACTTTTAGTAGTACAATTATAATTGTAAAACTACTTTCTGATAAAAATGAGATAAATTCACTACATGGGAGAATTTCAATAGGTTTTTTGATTGTACAGGACTTTGTGGCAATATTTATTCTCGCAGCAATCGCAACAATTTCTTCGAGCACTGAAAACTTTTACTACATTATATTAAATTTTGGAATTCTCTTGGCAATTTTTATTATTTGTCTCAAGTTTTTGTCAAAAAAGATATTTGAATTATTTTCAAAAAATCAGGAGCTTATTTTTCTTGGTGCAATAGGATGGTGTTTTGCATTTGTCTCATTAGCTGTGCTTCTTGGATTTTCAAAAGAAATTGGAGCATTCCTCGCTGGGATGGCTATCGCATCACTACCATTCACTCATGAAATATCTGCTAAATTAAAATATCTAAGGGACTTTTTCATTGTTCTCTTCTTTATTGTACTTGGCTCAAACTTAGTGTTTTCATCATCAGACATTGTTATTCTGCCAGCAATAATATTTTCGGTTTTTGTTCTTGTCGGAAATCCAATAATCGTATTTTTGATAATGACTTTTTTAGGATACAAAAGCCGGACAAGTTTTTTCTCAGGTCTTACTGTAGCACAAATAAGCGAGTTTTCATTAATTATTATGTTACTCGCACAAACTAAAGGATTTGTTTCCAGCTCAACCGTTGCAATAATTACACTTGTAGCAGTAATCACTATAACGGTTTCAACATATTTCATAGTGTACAATTCAAGACTCTATTTGTTATTATGCAAATTTATCCCTGTACTAAAAAATAAGAAATTTTATGAAAAATCATTCGACAAAATGGGTAAGAAAAAGTATGATCTTGTAATTATAGGTTTTAGTGAGAATACTAGAAGAATAATTGCTGCAAAATTAATACAAAAGAAAAATACACTAATTATTGATTTTGATCCGCGTGCACTAAAAAACGCTTCAAAACAAAAGTTCAATACAATCTATGGCGATATTTCAGACATTGAAACAATAAATCTTGTTATAGACGTCAAGCCAAAAGTGATTGTTTCAAATATAACTGATTTGCCAACAAATCTTGTTTTGGCTAAAAAAATATTAGGGGTAAAACCAAAAATAGCAACAATCATTTTTGCAAAAGATGTACATGATGCAAAAAAACTTTACAAACACGGAGTGAACTATGTGATAGTTTCAAATATACTTGTAGCTGGAAATGTTTCATCAATAATAACTGACACTCTAGCCAAAAAAAGCTTTGAACTCGAATGGATACACGATATTCTACTTAATTATGATGACACAGATTGAACTTAAAATAGTGTCCTCAAAAACCTAGTGCTGAAAAGCTTCCAAAAAGGTTTATTAACTACAAATTACTTATTAGTTCGCATGAAACGGGGGC
>CAYMWD010000130.1:0-3345 GCA_964394025.1 uncultured archaeon
GTCTGATAATCTTTTCAACAAAGTTTGGAAAATGCATGAAGTGCAAACTCTTCCAACTGGAGACAGTCAGTTGTTTATTGGATTACACTTAATGCACGAAGTTACTTCGCCTCAAGCGTTTCAAATGATTCGTGAAGCAGGAGTAAAAGTTGCATTTCCTGAAAGGACTGCTGCGACAGTTGACCACATTATTCCAACAACTTCTTATGATAGGCCTTTTTCAGATAAACTTGCTGAAGAAATGATTACTACTATTGAAAATAACACCGAAGAATTTGGAATACGTTTTTTTGGACCTGAAACAGGAAGTAATGGAGTAATACATATTATTGCACCTGAACTTGGGCTTATACAGCCAGGTATGACAATTGCATGCGGGGATTCTCACACAAGCACTCATGGTGCGTTTGGTTCAATTGCATTTGGAATAGGCACTACACAAATAAGAGATGTGCTTGCTTCACAGTGTATTGCGATTAAAAAACCAAAAGTAAGAAAATTGCAAATTGATGGTGCTCTAAAAAAAGGCGTTTATTCAAAAGATGTGATTTTGAAAATAATGCAAGAGCTTGGAGTAAAAGGCGGACTTGGTTATGCCTATGAATATGCTGGTGAAATTTTTGATGCAATGGACATGGAAGAAAGAATGACTGTATGCAACATGAGTATTGAAGGCGGTGCACGTGTAGGGTATGTTAATCCTGACGAAAAAACATTTTCTTATTTAGAAGGAAAAGAATTTTCTCCAAAAGGAAATGTATTTGAAAAAGCAAAAGAATTCTGGAAAACAATTGCTTCAGAAAAGGATGCTGAATTTGATGATATTTACAAAAAAGATTATTCTTCCTTAGAACCAATGGTTACTTGGGGAATAAATCCGGGGCAATGCATTGGAATTAGCGAAAATATTCCTAATCCGAATGATTTTGAAAAAAATGAAAAACAAACAGCTATTGAAGCACTTGAATATACTGGTTTTGAAGCAGGTCAGGCAATTGAAGATACAAAAGTAAATGTGGTATTCATTGGTTCCTGTACAAATGGTAGAATTTCCGATTTTCGCGAAGCTGCAAAAATTATTGAAGGAAAAAAAATTTCTGAAAAAATAAGAGCTATTGCAGTTCCTGGTTCACAGCAAGTAAAAAAACAAGCTGAAGAAGAAGGGCTTGATGAAATTTTCAAAAAATCAGGGTTTGAATGGCGCTTAGCTGGGTGTTCAATGTGTCTTGCAATGAATCCGGATAAATTAAAAGGCAGAGAAATTTGCGCTTCCACTTCAAATAGAAATTTTAAAGGAAGACAAGGATCTGTTTCAGGAAGAACTATTTTAATGAGTCCTGCAATGGCCGCGTGTGCAGCAATTGAAGGAAAAATAACTGACGTGAGAAAATTTTTATGACTTTATCAAATAATATAAAACCAGAACTAAGTTCAGAAATAATTTCAGTGAAAGGATTAACGGTTTCTATTAAAGGAAATGAAATTGATACTGATAGAATTATTCCTGCTCGTTTTATGAAAACAGTTACTTTTGAAGGTCTAGGAAAATTTGCATTTTATGATGAGAGATTTGATTCAAAAGGAAATCAAAAAGAACATCCATTTAATGAAAGAAAAGGCGCGTCTATTCTTGTGGTAAATAAAAATTTCGGGTGCGGTTCATCGCGTGAACACGCGCCTCAAGCACTTCAAAAATATGGCATTAAAGGAATTATTGGTGAAAGTTTTGCAGAAATTTTTGCGGGAAATTGTCAGCTACTTGGAATTCCTTGTGTTACTGCAAATGCAGGGGATATTGTAAAGTTACAGGAATTTGTTGAAAATAATAAGTCTAAAGAAATTTTTCTTGATTTAAATGAAATGAAAGTATTATTCGAAGAAGAATTTGTTCTTGTTTCAATGCCTGAAGAGCGAAGAAAAAACCTAGTAAAAGGAACTTGGAATACCATGTATTTGCTTATTTCTCAGCTGGACAAGACAAAAGAACACTTAAAAAAAATACCTTATTTGAATAAATTTGCTTAAAATTGGCATTTTTTTAAGCAAAAAAAGGGTCATGAATAGGCTTAAATAATGCTTTATAGTGAAATAAGTTCTATCCAATTATTGAATAATATTGGGTAATTATATAGGAGATGTATCATAGATGGGATTTAACGACAGGTTCCAGGATAGGCAGATGTACGACGCAACTTGCTCAGAATGTGGTAAAGAAACAAAAGTTCCTTTTAAACCTTCAGAAGGCAGACCAGTATACTGCAAAGACTGCTACCAGAAGCACAGACCACAAAGAAACGACAAGTATTAGATAAAGCGTTAAGCTGAACTTGGGAACTGTATAACAAATTTTTTTGGCTCCTCGCGGAGTCCAAAAAACTATTTTTTTTATTTTTTTATTAAACTATAAAAATCGTTATATTTTTTTTAAATTTTTTATTTATTTTATTTATATTTTTTTATTTCTTTTTAGAAATCATTCTGAATAATTCTTTTGCAGCTTCTTGCGGGCCTTTAGATTCCATTCCTTCCAAAGCAAGCTGAGTATTAATTTGTCCAACAAAAATACCTTGATCAATCATAGCATTAAAAAATTTATTTGCAATAACCTCGTGTTGTTCTTTAAGCTGAACCGCACCAAAAGGATTTGCATAATATGTAGAAACTAGCCCGGTTTCAGTTGTTGTTCCTTTTGCTTTTCTTTTTCCTTCACCAAAAACAGCCATTGCACTTTTTGCATCAGAAAATTTACTTATATATTTGTTATCTTTTACTTCAGAATAATTATTTGCATAAAGGAAATAATCAACTGGCCAACCATGAGTAATTTCTCTTAGTGTTGTAATAGGTATAGTTGCACGTGCATTAATTTTTTGAGGGCTATGTATAATTGAACGGTCAATATTTCCAAATGCATATCCTGCCTGTAAATCATCAAGTCTTACAAAAGCACCAGTTTCTGTTCCATAAGCCTTTATTGTTCCATCATCAAGTGACAAAGTACCCATGTCATCAAAAATAATAACCATATTTTTTAGATTATCTTCAGCAAGAATTCTGAATGCTTCAAGAGATTCACTTTTTCCCGCACCAGAATCACCCATAATAACCACATTTGCTCTACTTCCATCTTTGAGAGTTATTCTTGTCATAGCACCATGCACAGGCATTCTACCTTTGTTAATCATAATAGTATTATGAAGTGTAAGTATCATTTTTTTCACATAGCCAAAATAACCAAATTCTTCGCCAAGCGGAATTGCCCCTACCATTACGTCATTTTTTTTATCGTGGTAAAAAACTGTTTCATCAGGAGCATATTTTTTCAACGACTCTTTTGGTACGCCA
>CAYMWD010000131.1:0-3344 GCA_964394025.1 uncultured archaeon
AGGTGAATTCGAAGTAAAACACAAAGGCAAAATTGATCTTGTTACTAATGCGGATGTTGAATGCGAACAGAGAATAAAAAAAATAATTTCAGCAGAATATCCTACGCATTCTTTTTTGGGCGAGGAAGAAGGACAACAAGGTGAAAAAAGCGAATACACTTGGATAATAGATCCTATTGATGGTACTACAAATTTTTCACATGGGCTTGATTATTTTTGTCATTCAATAGGGCTTGTAAAAAACGGAAAAATAATTTGTGGTTCGGTTTACAATCCTGTTCATAAAAAACTTTATTCTGCTTATTTTGGAAACGGCGCAACTCTTAATGGTAAAAAAATTCATGTTTCAAAAGTTGAAAAATTAATTGACTCTTTGCTTGTAACTGGTTTTCCTTATTCTGCTCCTGAGGAAGAAAGCAAAACTCTTCGTGCAATAGATTCGCTTAGAGGTAATTGTCACGGTATAAGGCGTTTTGGTGCGGCTGCATTGGATTTATGCGAAGTTGCTCAAGGTTCGTGCGATGGTTTTTTTGAATATGTACTTAAACCATGGGATGTTTGTGCAGGAATTTTAATTGTGAGAGAAGCAGGTGGAAAAGTAACAAACATAATAGGCGAGGAAGCAAATCCATATTCAAATAATTTTTTTGCATCAAATTCATTGCTTCATGAACAAGTAAAAGAACACTTGGAGGCACCATAATGAAAACAATAATTGGTTTGGAGATACATGTACAGCTTGCAACAAACTCAAAATTATTTTGTTCATGTCCAACAAAAAATTCAGTTGAAGAAAAACCAAATACTCGCACTTGTGAAATTTGTTTAGGCATGCCTGGATCAAAGCCAGTTTTGAACAAAAAAGCAGTTGAGTATGCTTTGATGGTTGCATCTGCTTTGAACTGTAAAATAAATAAAGAATTTTTCTTTTCAAGAAAAACTTATTTTTATCCTGATTTAGCAAAAAACTTTCAAATTACTCAATATGAAATTCCTGTTGGTGAAAAAGGATATCTTGAAATTGACGGTAAAAAAATTGGAATTACAAGGGTTCATTTAGAGGAAGACCCTGCTTCATTGGTTCATGAATCGGGCATGAATTCTAGCAATTATTCTTTAGTGGATTATAATCGTTCAGGAATTCCTCTTGTTGAAATAGTAACAGACCCGGATATGAACAGCCCTGAAGAGGCAAGAAAATTCATGGATAAACTTTTAGCCATATTAAATTATCTAGGGGTTTATGAGCACGGCGTTTCTGTAATGAAAGCTGACTGTAACCTTTCAAAAGAAGGAAGCAGCAGAGTTGAAATAAAGAACGTAACAGGTTTCAAATCAATTGAAGATGCTCTTAAATCAGAAGAAGAAAGACAGGAAAAAGCTATTGCAAACAAAGAAAAAATTGTTTTAGAAACGCGTGCATTCGATTCAGATTCTTTAAGCACTTATTCTCTGCGAAAGAAAGAGACTGAAAATGATTATGGTTACATATTTGATGCTGATTTGGTAAAAACAGAAATAAGTGAAGATTGGTTGAATCAAATAAAAGAAAAAATACCTGAGCTTCCTGAACAAAAGGCAGTTCGTTTTATGAAAGAATTCGGTTTAAAGGAATATGATGCAAAGGTAATTGCTTCTAATAAAATTATTGCCGAATTGTTTGAAAAAGTTGCAAAAATAGACTCTTCAATTGCTGTTCGTTTAATATCTCGTGAATTAATGGGCATACTAAATTATAATAAAATTTCAATAGAAGAAACCCAAGTAAAATCTTCGGCTATTATATCGCTTGCAGAATTAATAAAACAGGGAAAAGTCGGGGATAAGAACACAAAAGAGTCACTAATAAAATATGTGCTTGAAGGAACAGAACCAAAAGAATTTCTTGAAAAAAATAATCTTCTTATTGATGTTTCTTCTGCTGATCTTGAAAATATAGTAAAAGAAGTAATTTCTGAGAACAAATCTGTTTTTGAAGAATTCAAAGCAGGTAATCAAAAGTCGCTTAATTTTCTTATGGGTCTTGTCATTAGGAAAATGAAAGGTAAAGCTGATGCCAAAAAAGTAAAAGAAATTATTGAGGCTATTTGACTTTACTTTTCTTGTTATGTTGAAAAGTTTGGGAAAAGGTATTTAAGCCTGACGTAAGATTTTGAATAGTTAGTGAATTTTTTTCCATTCCGTATTATTCACACGGCTTTTTAGCAGGAAAAAATTTTCATTTGGTTTGATTCAATTTGTACGTAAGTGCAAACAAATTTTAACGCAAGGATTTGGAGGGAGACATATGACTGTCAGCAAAGTTAGCATCGGCAACGTAGAAAAAATATCAAAAATAATAGACGAAGTGTTATTTTCAAAACTATTTGTACTTTTATGGGTACAATCATTTTCAAAAAGTTGGTTCGTGAATAAACATTCAATAATTTCAAAAATTCCATTTGTTTCTGGTTTTTTTGGGTGGGTAATAGCCGGGGCAATAACTTTAGTTGTAATACTTGCTTCAATAATAGAGCCTTTTGTTAGAGTGATTGTTAATTTTGCTTCAATTTTTAAGACAAAAAAACAAGAATCTGATTTTTGGTTTAAATCACATTATTTTATTTTATTGTCTGTAATTTTTGTTTTTTTAATTTGGGTAGTGTTCTAGCCAGCATCTATCCAAATCTCAAAAAATTCTGCTTTAAATAATTCTGCATTTTCTTTGTCGAAAATAAAAACAAGATTTTCATCATTTTTTGTATTTGCATTTTTGGTCCAATTAAAAGAACCAGTAATTGAAATATAATCATCAATTACTGCAAATTTGTTGTGCATTACCTTATCTGGCGATGAAACTCTGACTTTTAAACCTGCTTTTTCTAGCGTATCTTTCATTGAATATTTTGATTTTGATTGCAAATAATCGATAACTATTCTGCATTCTACTCCTCGTTTTTGTGCATCAATTAATGCTTTAGCGATTTTTTCTGACGTAAAAGAATAGATTGCAACATCTATTGAGTGTTCTGCATTATTTATTGCATAAATGTTACGCTCTTCACATTGATCTTCAGGGCAAAAAAAAATTTTGGTGTTTTCTTGTTTTTCAATACAACCAAAAAGAAACAAAACCAATATTATCGACAATAAACGAATTTTTCTCATAGCATTATTTTTTACTCAATTTCCTTTTAAATTTAGGTTTTTAGTGCTTTTGTACTGCTTTAAGGGTTTTTGTACCAAAATTCATTTATTAATGCCAAACAGTATTGTGTATAGATTGGAGGATCTGTAAGGAGTTTCGCCTCACAATAGTCCTTTACCCCTCCTTTTTATTCTTTTTTTCTATTGTTTTGTTAGGA
>CAYMWD010000132.1:0-3342 GCA_964394025.1 uncultured archaeon
CTTATTTATAGCACGTTTTAAATCAAAAGTTTTCAGATTTATTACATCACCAACATTAAACTCAAATTTTGGAAAAGAACCTTTGAGCGTAACTTTATGTTCTGAAATAACTGATTTCAAGATTCTTTTTTTAGAATCAATAGTAGTAATTGCATTTGTATCTCCTAATTCGCGTAATTTTTTTCCATCCCAAACCCAACAAGCAGTTACTCCTTTGAATTTGTTTTTGCTGATTCTTTGAAGCTGCATTTTTTTTCCATTGAAAAGCATATCTTTTCCGTGCTTTCTAAAAATAAGAAACATTAATTGAATTGGTTTTTCACCTGTTTGTCCAATAAATAAAAACCACCAATACTCATTCCCAAGCATTGGAAGAGTTTCGGAATTGAATAGAGTTCTATGCACAAGTTTTTTTTCAACTTTAAATTTTTTAGCCAACGAAAGTTTGTGTATGAGTTTATAGGTTTCTTGGATTTCTTTTATTTCATCAACTTTCCCTTTTAATTGTTTTGTAAATTGTTTAATCAAATCAGGTGCAATTTTTTTATCTTTAAAAGATTTTATTGAATTTAAATTATCACTCATTATAATAGCCTTTACTTTAATAAGAAATAAAAGTTTAAATACGCAAAGGAAAAAACCAATAATAAGCACCAATGAAAATAAGCAAATACAATTAGTAAGAATCACTTAATCTTTAATTAGCAGAATAATTAAAGTAATATATAACTTTGACTTTATTTTTAACATGAAAAAAATAGTTTTTGTAATTCTGGTATTAATTGCTTTTAGCGGTTGTTTTGAGCCACCAACAGGTACATCAACAATTGAAAAATGTGAAAATGAGGCTACTCCTAAGTTGAGAGATGTGTGTTATAGTTGGGAGGCATATTTCAACAAGGACGCATCTTATTGCAATAATTACATGAGAGATGAACCTGCAAGTCAAGAAAAGGAATCACAAGTTGCGATGTGTAAAGCTCAAGTTATAAAGAATGATTCTGTTTGCAAGAATTTGTCATATGAGAAATCAAGAGATGAATGTTATGATTACCTTTCTATTGAAACATCCGATCTTTCATACTGTGATAAAATAATTGACAAATCAATGAGACAAAATTGTAAAGGCTAACTTTGCTTAGCAACTAAAATCTATATTAATACCAACTCTGCGATTAATCCCTAATTCAGAAGGCTATTAAAAAATTCAAACTAAATTCAAACTAATTATTAGTACGCAGGGGACGTGCTGCGCACCAACAGTTCAAAACAACTCCAAAAGCTGTGGTTTGTTTTCTGTACCTATAATGAACTAAGTTGTTAATAATTATTGCGCCGAGGTAGGTTTATTAAGCTCGGATAATTATTGTTATTATGGCGGAATTAAGTGTAAGTGACGCTATTGAGCGACTAATTCAGGTCGCTAGAACCGGAAAAGTTCCTGAAAGAGAAGAACGACACTCTTTGTTTGCACCCATTTATGAGGTTGCAAGAAAAAAAGGTAAGCTCCGTAATTATGATTGGCGCGTACGCTACTGGGGAGATGAAACATTTCCTCGTGTTCAGACTGCTTTGCTTGCAGCAGAAAACCTTGGTCTGGTGAAAAAGAAAGAGCACAGGGAATTCATGGGGCGTTACAATGTATTCCTTAGGCTTGAGAACACTCTTGAGATGGTACGACACAGGATAGGCACCAAGCCATTCGAAGAACTTGCACGCAGAATGGAAGGCAAGCCACTTGAAGAAAGAATGACATTCCTCGGAATAATATCACGACCACAAATGGATAAAATAACAAAAATTGAACTCAAAATGCTGAAAGAAAGAAACCCCGACAAGCATCTTGAACTTATAAAACAATTCAATCTTGAGGTAAAATCACTAGGAACGCAAGTAGAAAAAGGCCTCCTCGAAATGGGCTTAAAGATAAGAAGAGGCGCAAAAACAAACGAAATAACAAAAATGAGAAAAATAATGTCAAGCAAAAGCGAAGGCAGCGAATCACAATGGCCGTGGAGTTCAAGAGAAAAAGACGTGATTGCAAGATACCTCGAAGCTCTTGAAGGAAAAAAACCAACCAGGAGTGCGAGAGGAATACAAAGACCATGGTCAATCAGCGACAGAGGAACAAGTATAGACTTCTCAAAAAGAACAAGAAGAAAATAGTCATTTACAAACTAACTCCAAATAATCCTACTCCAATTTCCTCATTCTTGTCTGTAACCCATCAATTCTTTCGTTGAGTTTGATGTAGTTTTTCATTAAATTGAGTTGTAGTTTTTTTATTTAATATATTTTAAGTATTCTTCAAAGAATTTTCTATATGTGTCTTTGTATTTGCGCAAAAATAATCTTTCAAGGTTTTCAGTGTATCCGTTGAAAAAGTCCTGCATGCATTTGATGTAAGCGTCTCTTTGAGATTTTCTTATTATGAACGGAGGGTAATCGTTGTTGATTAGAATTGCGTTTGAAACAAATCTACCAACTCTGCCGTTGCCGTCTTCGAAAGGATGAATTTTTATAAATTTGCCATGAAACAATGCAGAAGCCTGAATAGGATGCATTCTCTCAATAGCCTTTTCATACCAATCAATAAGTGCACCCATTTCTTCCTTGACTTTTTCCGGAGGAGTTAATTTAACAGAACTGCCTGTAATGTAATTAGGAATCTGCTTGTAGCCTGTTCTTTCATCCATGTCATTCATCAGCATTTTATGCATCTTAATAATGTCTTTTTCGGAAACATCAAACTTTTTCTTCACAAGCAAATCCATCAAAGGACGACTGTTTCTGGTTTCATAAATTTCCCTCAAATCCTTTCCCTCAATTGCACGCTTTTCAAACATCACAATTGCAACATCTTTCAAAGTAAGAGAATTACCCTCAATCGCATTGGACTCATAAGTAAAATTAGCAATGAATCTATCCAAAACATCTTTCAACTGCGACTTGGAAAAGCTTTTAATAGTACGCTGATAATCAATCTTGATGTCTTCAATTTTTTTAAACTCAAGTTTGTTAAAAATTGAAGCGGTTTTATATTTACCTAAAGCAAACTCAGAAAAAATTTCCTTTTTCCTATTAACAAAAAAATCAGAATACTTTCCTTTAAGCTCTTTTAACGGAGCCCTTTTTTCAATAATCTTCTCAATAGATTTAACCCTGCCGTCAGGCAATCTGAAAGACTCGGCCAAATAGTAATACTTCTTTTTTTTGATTATTTTTTCCTTAATATACATAATAAATAGTTATCCCTACAAATATATAAATATATCTAAATTGTAAGTATAATTCGCAGGGGACGTGGTACGCACCAACAGTTCAAAACAACTCCAAAAGCCG
>CAYMWD010000133.1:0-3327 GCA_964394025.1 uncultured archaeon
AGTAATACTCTATCTGGATAGCGGTGAACAAGCCCTGGAAGCACAGTGTCTTTTGCTTTGAAACGTAATGAAACCGTTTTAATTCCACGACCTTTTATTTCAGAAAAATATTCTGAAACTTTTACAGGCTCAAAATCATTTTCATTTAATTCAGCTCTAACAGTAACTTCTTCTGCAATCAAACCAAGACTGTTTACGTTTTCTACATCAACATTAAGAGTAATTAAATCGCCAGCATATACTGTGCTAGGGTTAATTGAAGAGGCAGTTATTCCTAAAATATATAATTCGCCTGCAAACGCAGTTTGGGTTAAAAAAAGTAAAGTTATTAAAGCTAAAATTAGTCGTTTCATTAGTAGAAATAATATAGAAAGGAATTTAAATGAAACTAAAATAGGCTATTTTTTTAAACGTTAAAAAAAACTAAAAAAGTATAAATACAAGTTAGAAGCTAAAAAATACAGTGAATTGTTATGGAAAGAATTAAAACAGGAATAAAAGGATTTGATGATTTAGTAGAGGGTGGTTTTCCGCAAGGAAGAAGCGTACTTGTTTCAGGCGCATGTGGAACTGGAAAAACAATATTTTGCATGCAGTACTTATATAATGGAGCAAAAAAATTCAAAGATCCTGGAATTTATGTTACACTTGATGAAAGGCCTGAACTTATAAGACAAGACATGGCAAGATTTGGTTGGGATTTAAGAAAAATGGAGGACGAAAACTTGCTTCAAATAATTGATGGAAGTGTAGCGAGAATTGGGTTTCCAAGTGAAGAAGAATTTGCAATGCCTGCAACAGGATTTGATGTTGATAAACTTCTGCTTGAAATAATGCGCACAGCAAAAAGAATTAATGCAAAAAGAGTAGTAATAGATTCAATACCTGCACTTGGATTTAACTTTGAAAAAGACCATGATGTAAGAAATGCAATACTAAAATTATCCTATGTTCTTTCAAGAATTGGCGTAACTACAATGATGACCACTGAAGTTTCAGAAGATGAAGGAAAATTTGGAAAATATAGTATTGAAGAATATGTAGTTGACGGAGTTATAGTACTTCATTATATGGGAATTGGAACAAGAAGTAACAGAACGCTCCATATTAGAAAAATGAGAGCAACAAAACACTCAGAAGAATTACACCCTTTAGAAATATCTTCAGAAGGAGTAGTAGTTAAAAAAGTAGAAGAAGATTACGAAGATATATAACTAAATAAATTCGAAAAATCTGAAAAATAAGTTATACAAAATAAATAATAAAAAAGCCATACCTCTACTAAAAAAAGTTATATGTCTCTTTCAATAAGATAATCCGCAAATTCTTTTAACAAAACTTTTGAATCTGATTTAGGAATTACTTTATCAACTTTTAACCAGCCTTCACTAACAAGCTTTTTTGCATATTCTTTAGCATAATCAATCGAACCACAATCAGCAAGCATAGAAATTGCTTCTTTAATTTCTTTTTTAGTTGTTTTTTTAGAGTCTAAAATTTTTACAAGTTTTTTTGAATCTTTTTCATTAAGCTTTGAAAAAGCATTAACAACAATAAGTGTTCTTTTTCCTTCATGGATATCATCGCCTATTTCTTTACCCCACCCATCTTTTGGTTTAAGATTAAGAACATCATCTTGAATCTGAAAAGCCACCCCAATACTTGTAGCAAATGATTCAAGTGCTTCAATTTGTTCTTTGGATGCATCTCCTAATATTGCGCCTAATTTTATTGCAAACCTTGCAAGAGATGCAGTTTTGTAAGAACACATTTGAAGATATTGCGCTTCAGTAACAGCATTATTATGTCCATTGTGCCAATAAATATCCATTCCTTGGCCTAAAGAAAGTTTAATCATTTCTTTTGAGTATGCATCATAAATCATTACTTTTTTAGAATCAGAAAAAGACGAATTGTAAAGTACATTAAGCGGAAGATAATACATTGAATTTCCCGCATTTACTGCAACATCAATTCCAAAAATAAGATGTGTTGCAGATTTACCTCGACGTAACTCAGAACTATCTTCAACATCATCTACCATTATTGTTCCGTTATGAACAAGCTCAGGAATAACTGTAAAAGGAAGAGCTTTGTTTTCATCTCCGCCTACTGCTGAACAAGAAAGAAGCATGAGTGCAGGACGCCATCTTTTTCCCCCTCTTAAAAGAAAATCCCAAATAGGATCTGTAATTGCTCCTTGTAAAGCACTATAATCAAAACCAAATTCAGGTTCGCTTAAAGAATATTTTACCCATTTTTCAGATGCTTTTTTTGGAAAATTTTTTTCAATTTCACAATTTACTTTTTCAGCAGTAACCTTAAGGTATTCTTCAAGATTCATGCCCCCCAGCCTCTCCTCTTTTTTATAAACAAAAAATAAACTGCAAGAACAGAAAGCACTATTATCAAAAAAAGAATAAAAAGAACCAACAAAAATCCAACCCCAACAATAATCATTGTGTTTGTGTTCCATTCTATTTCAGGAAGAGAAGAAATAATACCGGTAAAATCAAGTAAAGATGCAAGAGCAATCGATGAAACATCAGTTGTTTCTTTTAGAAGAATTGGAGGAGAAACATAATAGTTCATCACGTTTGCTTCAAGAAGCGCATCTGCTTGTTCTTTAGTAAGATTTAACTCAAGAGAATAAACAAACTTTTTTTCGGATGAATTTATTTCAATAGAATCAAAAACTATTACAGGATCTTCTCTTAAAATTTCAAAAGATTCGATTGAAGATAATTCTAAAGCACTATCAGTAAATTTTTTAGGGATTACTTCTACAATTTTTAAAATAGAATTTGAATCTCCTTTAATGAGTTCGATTTCTATATTTGCACGATAATACGAATTTGAACCATCAGTTATTTTTTTGACCAAAAGTTTTCTAGATGGTTGATGAATAGCAATAAGCTCTTTTGATTCATCAACTAACAATGAATCTAATCTAGATGCACTAAGGAACAAATCAAGCTGAGAAATATCGTATTTGTAATTTTTAACCCCGTATTCTTGAACATTTATTTTTTGTAAAATTTTTGCATATTCTGTTTTTGCTTTTTTTGCAGAAACGGAAGAATCAGCAAAACGTTCTTTTTCAGAAAGTGATTTTGCATATGAAAGATTTGAATCAGCATAAACTAGAAGTCCTTCAATAGACTCAACAGGAATATTGTCTTGTTTCATTGAAGCAATAAATTCCACTGCTTTTTTTCTTTCAGATTCAGCGGTTTTAAGATCTTCTTCACTTGTAACACTTTCAAAATAATTATTAGTTATACTATAAATATCAAAATCTTCAGATGTATTTCCTTTTTTGTCGTA
>CAYMWD010000134.1:0-3321 GCA_964394025.1 uncultured archaeon
CTGAAATTAAAATATCTGCATTTTTTGTGTAATCTGCAAGATTTTTGGTTTTGCTGTTACACACAGTTACAGTGCATCCTGCATTAATCAGCATCATTGCAACTGGCTTTCCCACAATATTGCTTCTGCCGATTACCACTGCATATTTTCCGCTTAGGTCAACTTTTGTTCGCCTAAGAAGTTCCATTATTCCTTTTGGAGTTGCAGGTTGCAGTCCTTTTCTTCCTAAAAGATTTTTACCGTGATTACAGGGGTGAAAACCATCGACGTCTTTTTTTATGTCAATTGTTTCGTATACTTGTTTTCCACTAAGATGTTCAGGAAGCGGAGCTTGTACAAGAATCCCGTATACTGAATCATCCTTATTCAAATTTCCAATTTCCATAAGAAAATCTTTGTACTCAATTGTTTCGGGATATCTCTTTATTTCAGATTCAATTCCTAATTCCATGCAAGTTTTGTGTTTTTTATTCACATATACTGTTGATGCAGGATCATTTCCTACTTGCATTACAACTAATTAGGAATTATTCCTCTTTTTTTTAATTTAGCTACTTCTTTTTTCACGTCTTCGTGAATTTCTTCTGCAATTTTCTGCCCGTCAAGAATTTTTCCTGTCATTAATATCACGTTTATTATTTTTTTTATTTGTAAAGAGGAAAACCTTTGCACATTTCCAAAACTTCTTTTCTTGTTTTTTCAATGAGTGTATTATCGTCTGGAGTTTTTGATATTGCTGAAATCCAATCTGCAATTTGTTCCATTTCCTGTGTTTTCATTCCTCTTGTTGTAATTGCAGGAGTACCAATTCTGATTCCATTAGGATCCCATGGTGTTCCTTTATCATAAGGCACTGTATTTTTGTTTGTACAAATTCCTGCTTTGTCAAGTTGTTCAACAACATGTTTTGCTCTATTCCCTGTTTCTGTTAAATCGAGAAGAAGCAAATGATTGTCTGTTCCGCCTGACACAACTCTTACTACTCCTTTTGCAGTAAGTCTATCGGCCATTGCTCTTGCATTTTTTACAATTTGTTTTGCATAATCTTTGAATTCTGGAGTTGCTGCTTCTTTGAATGCAACTGCTTTTCCAGCAGTAATATGATTATGAGGTCCGCCTTGTAATCCTGGAAATACTGATTTGTCAAGTTTTTGTCCATGCTCTTCTTTACACATTACCATTGCGCCTCTTGGTCCGCGAAGGGTTTTATGTGTTGTAGTCGAAACAACATCAAAGTAAGGAGTAGGGTTTTCATGCACGCCTCCTGCGATAAGCCCTGCAATGTGTGCAATATCTGCCCAACAAATTGCGCCTATTTCATCACAGATTTCTCTAAATGCTTTAAAATTAATTTCTCTTGGATAAGCAGTGTATCCTGATAGAATCATTTTTGGTTTTTCTTTGCGTGCAATTTTTGCTATTTCATCATAATCCAATATTTCAGTTTCTTTATCAACGCCGTATGAAATGTGTTTGTAAAATCTTCCTGAAAAATTAATTTTTAATCCATGAGTGATATGGCCGCCCATGTCCAAATCCATTCCCATAAATTTATCGCCGTATTCGAGGAATGTAAAAAAAACAGCTTGGTTTGCTGGGCTTCCTGATAGGGTTTGTACATTTACGTGTTCAGCACCAAATAGTTTTTTTGCTCGGTCAATTGCAAGATTTTCAATAACATCGATACATTCATTTCCCGCATAATATCTTTTTCCGGGGTATCCTTCAGAATATTTGTTTGTAAGAATTGTGCCCATTGCTTCAAGTACACTTTGACTCACATAATTTTCAGAGGCAATAAGTTCTATGCCGTCCATTTGCCGTTCTTTTTCAGCTATAATAGCGTCGTGAATTTCTTTATCATGAGTTTTAAGATAATCAATATGCTGTTCGTACAATTCCAATCCCCCCACCAAGAATGTTGGTAAAATTATTAGGGGTTGATTATTATTAATTGTTTCGCAATATTCTTTTTTTCATGGTTACTATGAATAATGAAGAACTGGAATCACGTGCAAAAGTAATAAATGACGCCATTTACGGCAGAACCCGTAAAAAGAAAGTTT
Source organism: uncultured archaeon (assembly GCA_964394025.1). Classification (GTDB taxonomy): domain Archaea; phylum Iainarchaeota; class Iainarchaeia; order Iainarchaeales; family Iainarchaeaceae; genus PCWY01. Next base: position 2,067 of record CAYMWD010000134.1, read on the forward strand.
CTGTGAGTGAGGCTGTGAATCAGCATATTAGAGAATCAATGCGATTTGGGCTTGAAAAAGCATTTTCTATTGAAGGGATAACAAAAGAGTCAGCAGAAGCTCTTGTGCAAATACTTGGTGAAGAAAATGGTTCAGCGAATATTCTTTTTGCAAAGGAAAACAAGTCAAAAGCAATTGAAATGATTACGCCTCTTTTTGGTGTTAAATCAAGTGAGTTTCTTGAAACTTTTCAGAATTCATTTGAAGCACTTCAGAAAGCGCTTGAACAAGATGCAAAAACATTATCTGCAAGTTAATTTTTATTTTTTAAAAATTTGAAGCAAACTATTGTTATTTCACAATAGTTTCTTCTCTTCCTGGGCCTATGCCGATAATTTTTATCGGGCATTTCATTTCTTTTTCAATAAATTCTAAATATTTTCTTGCATTAGGTTCGAGTTCAGCATAAGTTTTTTCTTTTCCGCTGATTGTGAATCCTTCAAATTCAATGTAATTTGGTTTTGCTTGTTCAAGGCCTTTGTTGCTGTAAGGGAAATAATTTATTTCTTTGTCGCCAACAGTGTAGCTTTTTGCAATTTTTAATTTTCCCAATCCTGAAAGAACATCAAGTTTTGTAATTGCAACTTCAGTAAAACCATTTAACCTCATTGAAGTTCTCATCATGGGCATATCTAACCAACCAACTCTTCTTGGTCTGCCGGTTGTTGTACCGTATTCTCCGCCGGCTTCTCTAAGAGTGTGTGCTTCTTCTCCGTCTAATTCTGTTGGAAAAGGGCCATTTCCTACTCTTGTTGAATAAGCTTTTACAATTCCAATAACACTTTCAATGCTATTAATTGGTATTCCCACTCCTGTTGGTGCTCCGCCTGAAATTGGATGCGAGCTTGTTACAAAAGGATAAGTTCCAAAATCATTATCTAAAAATGTTCCTTGTGCACCTTCAAACAAAACATTCTTTTTTTGTTCAAGTGCTTCGCATACTTCCATGCTTACATCTGAAAGATATTTTTTGAATTCAACTCCTAATTTAGAATATTCTTCTAGAACTGAGTTTTCATCAAAATCAAGTTTCAAATTGTATACTTTTTCTAAAATTGCTTTTTTTATTGGATAAACATCTCTTATTTTTTCAGCTAACCTATTTTTATCAATCAAATCTTCAAATCTTATGCCTATTCTTTGGCATTTGTCTGCATAACAAGGACCTATGCCTCTTTTGGTTGTGCCGATTTTTATTTTGCTTCTGGATTCTTCT
>CAYMWD010000135.1:0-3317 GCA_964394025.1 uncultured archaeon
ACAAATAATTCTTTTTTGGAAGGAATTAGAGTAATAATTTTTGATTCATTTGGCGCAAGTACAGGAATAGAATCTTACACTTCTTTTGGTCAAGTTACTTTTCAATTAGAAACAGGAAATTATGAAGCAATATTAGAGGATCCTGCTTCACAATATGCAAGTGAAAAAATTAGTTTTACAATTATAAAAAATGGGTATGAAAATAAAGAAATTCTAATGTCAAGAGATATTAAAATTAATGCAGAAGTAACTGTAAAAACAACAACAGGAACTGTAATGAGCAATGCAAAAGTTGTTCTTTATAATTCTGAAAAAAAAGTAGTTGAAGAAGAACAAACTGATGCAAGTGGAAAAGTTACTTTTTCAATAAAAGAAAATGGAACTTACAATATTCAAGCATCAAAAGAAAATTATCTTCCTTCTGAAAAAATGGAAATTAATACTCGCGATTATGAAAGAGGCAGTACTCAAGAATTTGAAATTGAACTTGAAACTTGCACGCCTGATACTTGCGGAGTTCTTGAAATAAAAGTACTTGATGAAGATGGTTTGCCTGTTGAAAACGCAAAAGTATTCCTTATGGACGAAGCTGGTTTTGTGCTTACGGTTTATGGATTTAGAATAACTGATAATAATGGACTTATTGAACCATTCAGCAATGTCGCAGAAGGAAGCTATACTGCAATGGCACAAAAATACCCTTCAGAAGGGGTTTCAGAATTATTTGAAGTTAATGCTAGAGGAGTTAATTCCGTTGAAATGACTCTTGAAATTGGAAACGGAACAGTAAATGTTTCAGTAACTGATAGAGATGGATTACCCATTGAATTTGCATATGCTGAAATTTTTGCTGATTATGGAACAAGTTTAGGTACAATTGCACTTGATGCACTTGGAAAAGGATTTTTAACAGATGTAAAAGCTGACAAAAAAGTATATGTGGTAATCACAAAAGAAGATTATACTTCATACTATACTGTTGCAAAACAAATAGTTAAAGACCAGATAATTAATTTTAATGTAATTCTTGAAGAAGAAATAACTGGCGATAAACCAACCATAGAACTTTTAGGTGTTTTTTCAAAAGATACTGATAAGCCGGTTTCTAGTTTTGCTGCAGGCAAAAAATATTATGCTGATTATCTTATGAGTGTGCCTAACATTGAATTTGATGAAACTGGAATATTTATGAGAGTTGGCGAAGAAAAGGACATAGAAAAAAGTGACATCTACATAACAGGAGTTAATTCTCCGCGTGCTTCAGTAATAAAAGGTGCTACTTATAATCCTCCAAAAGGAAGTAATGGCGAAGAATTTACTAATGGAAATGCTCTTTGGGTCAATCTGGTTAGGGAAAATCCTGACTCGGGTAAATATGAATCAAGAATTGAATTTGAAATTGATTATGGGATTTCTATTGGAACTTATTTGCCTATTTATTATCGTGCTTGGGGAACTGAGGGAAGCACTTATTTGAGAGACCCTTTTGATTCAGTTCTTGGAACTGGAGTTCAAACATCAGAAAAAAGCGAACTTTATGCAGAAGCTTATGAAAAACCATTTTATGAAGGAATTGATGAACTTTGTCAGGGAAATTTTTGTTTTGGTCAGAGAGTGCTTGATGAAATAAATGGAATTTATATTAACTCACCTTACAATGTGAAAACTTTTTCACCTTACAAACTTGAATTTACAATTACAAACAATTCAGATACGATTCATGATGATGCGAGCATTACCATAAGAAATACTGTTGATGGTACAAAATCTTCAAAAGAATTAAGTATGATTGATTATACTTTTAACAATGCTGATTCACAGGAGTTTTCTTCAGATGTAGAAACTTTTGAAACTGACCCTCTTTTTTTAGGTGACTTTAGAACAAACAAAAGCATTAGCGGAGTTATTTCAATCGAACCTAAATCAATTAATTATTCTGCTTTGCAATTCAAAATTATTTCAGACCAGCAAGAGGTAATGGATGATTTTATTTATTTTGCGCCTTTTTATGATGACGATATTGAGCTTATTGTTGAACCAGAAATATTTGTTGCTTATATTCCAATTGACATGAAAATTACTGCACTTTATGCTTCAGGAGATGAAGAAGGTTTTGGAATTGATGATGCCCTTGTAACAATAACAAGAATCTCGCCAGATAGAAGTGAAACAAGCGTTAGCGGAAGAACAAATTATGATGGAATTGCTGAAATTCAGTTGCCTGCTTCATCGCCAGGTTCAAGAATTAAAATTAAAATTGAAAAACCAGGGCTTGGAGTTAGAGTAATTGAAAAAGAAATTGGACTTAATGTTGTGAAATTTGACCCCGAAGAGATTGAAATTTCACTTAACCGACAAACTAAAGAAGAAAAAACAGAAACTCTTGTAATTGAAAATCAGATTCAAAAAGATGTTGTAATAAAGAAAGCAAAAATACAAGGCAAGTTTAAAGGTTTGCTTGATGAATCAAGAATTAATGCTTTCTTAGACCAGCATGTTGGAACTGTTATTGAAACAAAAGAAATTCGTGCTTTTGATATTATTAGTGTTCTTGGAGATGAAGCAGAATATATTGATGCGCCTGTTGAAGTTAAAGGAACACTACTAATTGAATTTGGACTCGTGGAAGATACTGAAGCCGCATGGTTAGCTGAACTTCCGTTCAGCACAAAAATTAATCTTGCCGAAATGCCTCAAAATGCACCTTGTGTTATTCTTTCAATGAACAAATGGAACACTTCAACTTTAAGCAACAAGGCTACTATTGAATTTGAAATTGAAAATAATTGCATAAGTTCTGAAGGTGATTTTTTACCGCTTGAAAATTTACAGGCACAGGTTGAATGGATTGGCGGAGATGGAATTATTGGGCAAGTTGAACTTGCAATAACTGACCCTTATTCAGGTGCAGTTGGTGCTGAAATTTTACAACAAGGATTGTGGAGTAGATTTACAGAAACAATGGAACCAAGAACTGTATATCCTGCAACTTTAACTTTTGTGCCTAAAGCAAATACACTTGGAAAAACCGCAAATTTTAATGTTAAAATTGATGCTGAACTCCAAACAAATGCGGGAGGACAACTTGTTGGAGCTAATGATGAAATTAATGCAGAAATTCTCATAATTAATCTTGATCAATGTATTAAAATTGACCCTGACCCTCAGCAAGGAATTTTAATTGATAGAAGTGAAAATGATTCTGAATTTACAATTGACACTTCTGATTGTGGCCCAATCGATTTAGATATTAGATTTTGTGGCGGAGGAGATGATTATTGTAGGGGCGGTTCTGATGAAGGCGGAATTACTTTAAG
>CAYMWD010000136.1:0-3311 GCA_964394025.1 uncultured archaeon
ACTGGTTGTCCAATCAAAGTTCCTAATATAAGTACTGCAACATTCCATAAAGCAGAGAATGTTCCTACACAAATAAAAGATAAATTGACTGTTGCTGATTGCAAAGCTACTAATGTTACTTATCTTTCGTGTTTAGAAAAACTTTGGTCTGGGAATAAATTAATTAATTTTTCAAAATATGCTAAAGAAGATTTAAAAATAGCTAATTTTGTAGTAACTGTAGAATCAACAGATAATACAAGTGCAGATGCTTGGAAAGATTCATTGCCTATTTCAATTTCTTTTGAAAAAGAAAAAGAACCTCCTGCAATAGTCACTCCAATTTCAACTGTTGGTTGCAAAAACATAATAGAATGCCTTGCAAGACTTGATTTAAAGTTAGCTAACGAAGTTTTTAAAAAAAAAAGTTAACTGAAACTTCAAATAAAATAATTGTTCTTGATGCTGGTCATGGTTGTACGGACCCTGGTGCGACTTCTAATGGCTATAATGAAAAAGACTTTAATTTAGAATTTGCAAAAAAATTAAAACAATCTCTTGAAGCAAAAGGTTTCACGGTTTACATGACTCGTGAAAATGATTCTTCTTGTCTTTCAGTTGGAGACAGAAAAACTTTTGCTGAAGGAAAAAACCCTGCTTTATTTTTGAGTATTCATGCAAACTCAGCAACTACTGCTCCATCTAGAACTGAGGTTTATGCACAAGATGCATTCTTTACAGAATATACTGAAAGCAGAAAAATTGCAGAAGCGATTGTTAAAGGAGTTTCTAGTAGTTTTAATACTGCTGAAGGAAAAGTAAATTTGTTTAGTGAAATTTATGTTGATGGTAAAAGTAGATGTTCTTCTCCGACAAATTGTATAGCAGTAATGACGTCAAATAAATTTCCTTCAATTTTAATAGAAGCAGGGTATATGAATAATTCTAATGATAGACTAAATATTTTTAATGAAACAAATCAATTAAAAGCAGCAACAAATATTGCAAATGATTTGGCTAATTATTTTTCAGCAGAAGGTACTGTTGTTACTGATTCATCTAACACTTGGCACACTAATGTTTATGCCACACGACATGATTTTTCATCTGAATTAAATGCTTCAGGTGAAAAATGTACAACCATTTATTGCGTTGCTTTGCCTGATTCAAGTGCATTAAGAAAAACAATTGAAGTTTGTAATACAGATAACACAAAATGTAAGGAAGCGTATGTAGTTGATTTAGGTCCTTTTTGTGTTGCTGATTCAGCTTATGTGAATGGTACTGCAAGACCTTATGCGGAAATTAACAAAGGGAAAATTTTCACTAAGAACGAAGGCCCTTCATGTAACCCTCGCGGAGTAAGTGGTTACCCTGCAAGCAATGGTGCTGGAATTGATTTGAGCCAAGAATTAGCAAATTATTTGGGCGTTCCAGGAAACGGCAATGTTAATTGGCGCTTTGTTTAAGAAAACATTTTGTCGCTAGTAATTTCTTTTTCTTTTTTATCTTTGCGTAATTTTTTAATTGCTTCTTCAAAGTTTTCTAATTTTATTTTTTTATTTTTCTTTCTTAATGCAAGCATTCCTGCTTCCATGCAGAGTGATTTTAAATCAGCACCTGTAAAATCAGGTGTAATTGAAGCAATTAAATCCGAAGTTACTTTCGAATCAACAATCATTTTTTTTGAATGAATTTCAAAAATCTTTTTCCTTGCTTTTTCATCGGGTTTTCCAATTTCCACAATTCTATCAAATCTCCCCGGTCTAAGTAAAGCAGGATCAAGCATATCAATTCTATTTGTAGCGCCAATTATTTTCACGCCTTTTACATCGTGGAAACCATCCATTTCAGCAAGCAATTGCATCAATGTTCTTTGAACTTCTCTGTCTCCATTTGCAGTGTCATATCTATGTGAAGCAACTGCATCAATTTCATCAATAAATATAATTGACGGTTTTTTTTCACGAGCAAGTTTAAACACATCTCTTACTAGCCTTGAACCCTCGCCAATATACTTGCGAACAAGTTCAGAGCCAGATAAAGAAATAAATGTTGAGTTAGTTTTGTTTGCAACAGCTTTAGCTAGCAAAGTTTTTCCAGTTCCAGGCGGACCGTGTAAAAGTACACCATTTGGTGCTTCAATACCAAGTTTATCAATTCCAGCAGAATCAGTTAAAGGAAGAATTACTGCTTCATCAAGCTCGGTAATTTCATCTTCTAAACCACCAATATCTGCAAAAGTTATTTTTGGCTTTTCAATTATTTCCATTGAATTTACACGCCAATCTTTATTCTCTAAAAACACTTTTATAATTGCAAGACTTCTTTGATTCATCCCCACTCTTTTTCCTATTTCAAGGTCTTTTTCAATTTCGGATATTGCTTTTACAAGAAATTCCATTCCATTGCTGTTTCTTACAATTGCTTTTCCATCTTCTAAAACTTCTTCAATTGTACCAACAACAAGAGGAGGTATTTTCATTTCATTAATTTCTTTTCTCATTCTTTCAATTTCAAGTTGAAGTTGAGTTATTCTTGCAAAACTCATTTGCTTTTCAGTCTGAAGACCCTTTAATTGTTCCTCTAATGAGAAAACATAATCGTAAACATCATATCCAGCTTTTTCATTGCTTTTAATTTCTGCCATTTTAAACCACTTATAATGGAATTTACTAGGACAACTTTATAAATAATCCTTTCTGTTGTTTTTTTGATTTGATTTAGTCTTTTTCCTGTGCTTATACAAATCATTTTAAGGAGATAATTAGTTTGTTTATTTATGCAATGTGAAATTTGCGGAAAAGGAGCTAATTGTATAGAAATTCGATTTGAAGGAAATCGAGTTTATGCGTGTGAAAGATGTTCTTCTCTGGGTAAAAAGGTTCCTCAAAAGCCTGTTTATGCTTCAGTTAAAAGAAATGAGTATACTGCTCCTGAAAAAGTTGTTGTAACTGATTTTGGACAAAGAATAAGAGTGGCAAGAGAACAGAAAAACCTCACTATGAAAGAGTTCGCAGAAAAAATTAGTGAAAAAGAATCATTTCTTCACAAAATAGAATCTAGTCAACACAAACCATCCGATGTTCTTATTCAAAAAATTGAAAATTTTTTAAATATTTCTCTCACAGAAACTGTTTTTACTGAAACACAAGTAAATGAAAAAAATGATGAAAAAATGACTTTGTGGGATATTGCTAAAAAGAAATGATTATTATGGCTCTTGATTTAATTTCAATCTTACTTATTTTTGTTGCTGTTTCAGCAATCTTTACTTTTTTGCTTAAAAAATTTATAAAATGTGACACTTGGTTTTTAATTTCATTAATTAA
>CAYMWD010000137.1:0-3297 GCA_964394025.1 uncultured archaeon
AAGTAATATTTTAATAAAATAAATCACTTTTTTTTGGATAGATTTTGATTGCTCTCGGTTCGCTTTTAAAAGAACGGAGTACTAAAATTAGTATTTTTCGAAACCAGATTGCCGGTGCGAAACTATTTTTCTTTTATTAATAACCCCTAAAAACCCTTCCCACTCCTCTTAGTAGGAGTTGATTAATTTTTGAATTGCGAATCGTGTAAAATGGATATGAAGAAGAAAGAAGATTTTGGCGGAGAAAAAGAAGACAATAAGTATTGTGTTCATTGCTGTACTCCTGAAGGAGAACTTAAATCAAAAGAAGAAATTCGTGCTGGAATGATTCAGTTTTATATGAGGAGAAATCATAAAACTGAAGATGAAGCAGAAGTATTTGTTGATGCGTTTATGCGAAAACAATCTGCTTGGAAAAAATAATTCAAATAAATCAATGAGAATTATCTTCTCCTAAAAATTGATTTTACTGGTTTTCCAGGAAGAGGTTTCCTAAGCTCGTTAGTAGGTTTCTTCTCATACCCTCTTTTCCCTAAATGGTGTTCCATAGTAGCATTAGTGTGAATAAAAATTTCCTTTATTCCTCGTTTGTGTAAATTTGCTTCAGCAACCTCTCTAAGGGCCTCAACAATTTTTGTTTTTCTCAATTTACTGTGTTCGCCTTCCGGATAAAAATTAATAATCTGAAAAGTGCCCTTATACGTTTCTCCAAAAAGATGACCAATTTCTTTTCCTTTCTCCCAAAGCTGATAATTCAAAAATTCATTATTTAACTCATCAGTTCTTCGTTCAACCTTAACAACAAATTCGTGAAAAGGAATTTCTTCTAGTATTTCCATACTTAAAGATAGTGCAGGCGACTATTAAGAGTTTGTCCTAAAATTAGTGCTTTTATTTTTTTCCTAGATTTACTTGTATGGTTCTTTTTACTAACCTTTTAATCTGTGCTTTTGGTATTTCCTCAGAATCAGGGATAAGTAAATGATGCATTTTTTTTCCTCTTGCGCGAAACATTCCTTTTTCCTTGATTTTATGCCCTTCAAAAAAAGCAATAATTATATCGTTTTTTCGCGGATTTAAATTACAAATCATCCCAGTGTAATAAAAACTAAGTTTTGTCCACTTAAGTGCTTCAAGAATCTTAGAATCAGATTCAAGAATTATTCTTCTAATTGTTTTCAAACGAACTCTTTTTTTTGAAGGAAATAAAGACAAATACTCTTTAATTTTTTCAGGTATTTGTACACTTCCTTGAGTCCAACCAGTACTTTTTGCAAAATCAATGGCTTTTAAACCATAAATGAAACCATAACCTTCTCTATGCGAAAAAGTTTCAGGATATTTTGGTCTTTTGTAACTTGGAGGTAAACCCATTTAATCGCCTATTCGTTACTTTGTATTTTGAAACTATTAATGGTTTGTCTTAAAATTAGCGTTTTTCTGCTAGTAAAAAGAAGTAAGTGTGAGGGTTAGGCTGACCATTTTCTCCAAGCCAATGATATGTTTGAGTACTATAGTGAATAGTTTCAAACCCAAGTTTTTCTAAATGTGCTTTGATATCTTCTCCGTGCATGTATTCTGGATTTCTAGCTAATTTACTTCTATTTTCCATGTGTCTATCAACAATAAAAAAAGAATTTGTACTATTTGCCCACTTATCCAGCATAGCAGTTCTTTGTTCAGGGGGTAAATGAGTAATCATTTCAAGCATCATTGTAGCTGAAAATTTTTGACCTTTAAGTGCTTTAGGAACTCCTTTCGAAGCATCATGTAATAAAAATTGTAAGTTTTTTTGTTCAGGTAAATCAGAACGTTTTTTACGTTCAGTTGCTAAATAATCTCTTGCTCTTTCATGATTATCGGGAGAAATATCAACTAAAGTAAGTTTTTTAGGTTTAATAAAAAAACCAGTAGGAATATGCCCTGAACCAATTTCTAACACATTTGACTTGTCAAGCCCCATAGTTAAACTCATTATTTTTAATCCACTAGGAGGGTGAGTTGCAGCAGTACGATAAACTCTTTTTTTATAAGCTTTTGCAGGATCTTTGAAAAAAGCAGGGTGTGTTGTTTTTCGAACCATATTGATATTCTATTCTTAAACTTAAAAAACAATTACTTCAAATTAATACTAAATTAAACTCTAAACAATTATATTTGTTTGACAGTTCTTTTATTTCTAATTTAGTTTTTTTCACTCAAAAAACCACACCTATAGCACTTGAAAGTAACTTTTCCATTAAGTGTGTTGCTTTTTACTTTTGAGCTATTACAAGATGGACATTTTTTTGGAGTCATTAGTATCTATTACTTTTAGTTTTTGTTTTTAATATTTCTTTAGCTATAATTAAGTATGGTAAAACAAGCTTTTCGTAAAATTGCTTCAACTGCAAGACGAATAATAAAACCACAAACTCCCGTAAGAAGAAGAGTAAGAAATATTGCAATAGCCGCTGGAATTTCTGCAGCACTTATTTTTGGAGGCCATTCTGTTGCAAAAAAACATTATGGTTCAGCTTACCCCAAACGAATTCCAGGAATAGCAAGAATTTACACTGACAGGAACGCTGTTTTTGATTTTTATCTAGAACAACACGGTAAAAAAGCAGATTTGGATATTTTAGAACAAAAATTAAAAGAAGCAAAAGCAAAAGGTACGCCTTACAATGTACTGGTTTCAGAAGCAGGCAATATGGGCGATTGGAGAAAAAAAGACGAGAAATACTGGGCAGAAACATTTGAAAAAATGCGTTCGTCAAAAAAAACAGAAGCAGACGGGTTAAGACAACTTGATGCTTATGGAAAATCAAAATCAGAATATTTAGGGGATAACCCTGAACATGCTGCACACACTTACCGTCTTGCTTATCAGCATGGGCTAAGAATAAAATGGGCAGAAGAATACACTGAAAAAGAAGTAGCAGAAACAATGCAACGCTTTCAAAAATCACTTGACCTTACAAAAGCATATTATGATGCGCCTTCATTTGACCCTGAATTGAGAAGGCGTGCGATAAAAGCAACTGCTTTAGAATTTTATTATCGAGATACAAGAATAAGCGAAACTCTCCGAAAAGTACGAGTGGAACTAAAAGAAGAATTCGGAGAAAAACCAATAAGGGCAATTGTCTTGCTAGGCCCAGTTCATTACAATGCACGAGATCGTTTTGATAGAGAAACTCGTTCAATAGTAAGAACAGCACACCAAAGAAAAGATTACTATGCACTCAACAAAGAAGCCGCAGAACTTGCAGCAAAATCACATGAAGAAATTGAAAATTATTAATTCTGAAATTT
>CAYMWD010000138.1:0-3262 GCA_964394025.1 uncultured archaeon
CAGTAAAAAAAATGGCACTATTTTTAACCAGCCTATTACTCTTAAATAAATTTATAAAATAATTAAACATTTTAAATTGATAAATTATTCTTCAAAACTAATAGCCTGCACTGGGCATGACTCAATTGCCTTCTTTATAATTTCAGAAGAAATATTTTCTGAGTCAATCACTTCTATGTCGCCTTTGTCGTCAAAACGAAAATGCTCTGGGAATAAAGCAACACAGGTCCCGCATTGAATACATTTTTCTGAAATCCATTTAGGAACCTCTTCAGCAACACCTCTTTTTTCAAGCTTTGCAGTATTGCTTGGAATTGCACCATCAAGAGGCATTTGTGAAACAGGAATTTCGTTTCCTTTAAGCTGCATTGTTTGCAGAATAACATTTTTTGCAAAATCAGATGCATCAGCAGGAACAAGTTCGGTTGGAGAAACAGATTTTGTTGCTTTTTCAGGAACTTTTACTTTGTGAAGTTCTGAAACAGATTTATCAACTGCTAACCAATTCATTTTGATTACTTCTTCGCCTTTTTTTGCAAATTGTTTTTTAATTGCATTTTTAATCAATTGAATTGATTCTTTTTCAGGAAGTATTCCTGAAATTTTGAAAAATGCAACTTGCATTACAGTATTAATTCTGTTTCCAAGTCCAACTTCTTTTGCAACACTTGAAGCATCAATTACATAAAAGTTAATTTTGTTTTTAATTATTATTTCTTGCATCTCTTTTGTAAGAGAATCAAATGCATCCTCCGGAGTGCGCGAAGTATTAAGGAGGAAAGTTCCATTTTCTGCTATTCCTGAAAGAACATCATATCTTCCAATATATGTTGGTTTGTGAAGTGCAACAAAATCTGCTTTTGTGATTTGATAGCTTGATTTAATTGGCTCGTCACTAAAACGCAAATGTGAAACAGTAATTCCACCTGATTTTTTGGAATCATAAGCAAAATAAGCCTGAACATACTTGTCAGTATTTTCTCCAATAATTTCTATTGATTGTTTATTTGAACCAACAGTTCCATCCGAACCATAGCCCCAAAATTTACATTGCACAACTGATTTTGATTCATGATAAATTTCTTCCTTAATTTCAATTGAAGTATTTGAAACATCATCAATTATTCCAACAGTAAAATCGTGGAAGCATTTTCCATTTAAATGATCATAAACTGCTTTTGCCATTGAAGGAGTAAATTCTTTTGATGAAAGACCATATCTCCCGCCTACAATCGTGAGGTCTTTTCTGTCTTTTAGTGCAGAAACAACATCAAGATACAATGGTTCTCCAACACTTCCAGATTCTTTTGTTCTATCAAGAACTGCTATTTTTTTAACAGAAGCAGGAATTGCTTTTGCAAGCCCTTCAACTGAAAATGGTCTAAAGAGACGTACTTTTATTGCTCCTACTTTTTCTCCTTTTTTAGCCATATAATCAATAGTTTCTTCAAGAATTTCACTTGAGGAACCCATTGAAATAATTATTCTTTCAGCTTTAGGGTCACCAATGTATTCAAATAAATCATAACTTCTTCCTGTTTTTTCTTTAAACAATTTCATATACTTTTGAACAATTGAAGGAACTTTTTTGTAGTAAAGATTAGCTCTCTCTCTTCCTTGGAAATAAACATCAGGATTTTCGTTTCCGACTTTTATAAATGGGTTTTCAGGATTAAGTGCAAGTTTTCTGAATTCTTCAACTTTTTCCAAATCAAACATTTCTTTCAAAGTAGCATAACTTATTGATTCTATTTTTTGAATTTCACTTGAAGTTCTAAAACCATCAAAAAAATGAACAAAAGGAACTCTAGCTTCAAGAGTAGAAAGATGCGCAATTACTGCAAGGTCCTGTGCTTCCTGAACACTTCCAGAACACAAAAATGCATAGCCTGTACTTCTCGCAGCCATGACATCAGAGTGGTCTCCAAAAATTGAAAGCGATTGATAAGCTAAAGAACGAGCTGCAACATGGAAAACTGTTGGTAACATTTCACCTGCAATTTTGAACATATTTGGAAGCATTAACATTAAACCCTGAGAAGCAGTGAAAGTAGTTGTGAGTGCTCCTGCTGAAAGTGAACCGTGAATCGCACCAGCAGCTCCTCCTTCAGACTGCATTTCCTGAACTCTCACTGGCTGGCCAAAAAGATTCAGTTTTCCTTTTGCAGCCCAAGCATCAGTAACTTCACCCATAGAAGTGGAAGGTGTTATCGGGTATATTGCAGCAACTTCGCTAAACGCGTATGCAACATTTGCAACCGCAGTATTTCCGTCTGTAGTAGTCATTTCTTTTTTCACAATTATCACCATCCAATGCTCCAATCCAGTATATCCTATTGTTAAGAGTCAAAGTTCAAACGATATAAAAACGTTTCTTTAAACGACGTGAGAAAAGACGACAAACGCCTTAATGAAGTTTGGAGATTGTTTTAATAGTTAAAAAAAAATTAACTTTTCAATTCACTTTTAACCCAATTTGCATAAGCAGGGTTTGATTCAACATCCCACTTCAAAACGCAAGGGATTTTATAAGAATGGAGTTCGGTTATTCTTTTCATTGCAATTACTGCTTTGTCGCCATAGGTTTTTGCAAACACAACAAATTCAGAATCCTCTTTAATTTCACCTTTTAAACTATAAATAGAATTACTCTGAAAAATATTTGTGCATGCAACAAGATTTTCTTTAATAATTATTTTTGAAATTTTTTTTGCCTCATCCAAAGAAGAAGCAGGGAAATAAATCAAAATCATTTTTCTGCACGCTCAGATTCAAGTCTTTCTTTAAGAGCTTTGTAAACAAAATAAATTATTACAAGAACAACTCCAATTCCAACTAAAGTTTGAACAATACTTTCAATTCCCATTTAACCACCACCAAAAAATAAAAAGAACGCAGAAACAAGAAGAATTGCTCCAATTATAATAACTAAAAGAACCACAACATCAAGAGCAAGACTTTCACCTTTTCTTAATTCAACTTTTTCCTCTTCTTTTTTACCATCAAAAAGTTCTTTTGCAACAACAGATTCTTTTTCAGCGGCAAGAAGTTTTTCAGTTAGACTCTGTTTATCTGGTTCTTTTTCCTTTTGTATAACTTTAGGAGTTGGTTTAGGAACAGGCCCACTATTTTGTGAAGCATTTTTTTTAAACTCATCCATATCAAAAACAGCAGAATTTGATGTATCTTCTTGCATAAAAATCAGAATTAATAGGTGTTTCAGGTATATAAAAGTAATTTTACACCTTTTTTACTTTACCAA
>CAYMWD010000139.1:0-3139 GCA_964394025.1 uncultured archaeon
AATTCTTCGTCCTTCTTCCTGAACTTCTCCGCTAAGGTTTAACTCAGATGCAAATCTTGGAATATAGTGGATTGGATTTGTTAATGGAACTTCAAGATTTAATTCTCTTACTAAGAATCTGTAAGTTCTTCCAATTTCTTTTTTTGTTAATCCACTTGCTTCTGCCATTTCATTAAGAGTTCTTGGAACGTGGTATGTTCTACAAACTGTGTAAAGTACAGCTGCAACAACCGCTTCGATAAGTCTTCCTCTGATAAGGCCTTTTTTGACTGTTTTTCTGTACAGCATTGCTGCTGCTTCCACAAGCTGTTCAGGAGTGTTCAAATATGAAGCAATTCTCCTTAGCTCTGTAAGTGCAATTGACAGGTTTCTTTGCATTGAAGAACTTATTGAAGCTCTTTTATGCCATTTAATTAGTCTATACATTTGAGCTCTTGATTTGGTTGAAAGTTTATTTCCTCTCAAATCAGTACCGCGTCTGTCAATCATAGTGACAAGACCCTTATTTAGTTTCACATATTTCATTGGTGAACCAGTTCTAGCTCTTTCTTCCATTTGATCCGAGTCGAAACTTCTCCATTCTTTCCCAAAGTCAACTTCGTCTTCTGAAAGAACAAGCCCACAATGATTACAAACGATTTCTCCTTTTTCATCATCACGAGATATTTTAGCGCTTCCGCACTCAGGACATTTAACATCAGCCATTTGAGACCACTCCTATAAAGTATTGATTCCCCCCACGAGAACCATTGCCCTTGCTTAATTCACCAAGTTGATTCAAACAAGAACAAGTATCTTTATATACATGCGATGCTCAACATTTATAAATGTTTGCTTTTTTTAGCTTACGCTAATAGGTGTCTAATTAGGGTTTATTTCAAAAGAAGAGTTATTTTTTCTCTTCTTTTGAGTTTTCAGACTTTTCTTTAGCTTTTTTTGGCTTTTTATTCATTTTTTTCTTTGATTGTGGCTCTTTACTCTTTTTTACTGCCTTTTCTTTAGCCTTTATTTCCTTTTCGCTTACAAAGTCTTTAATTAAAATTCCATTTACAATTCCGTCTTGTCCTGGTCTTGAAGTAACGCGTATATCTACTTCCTTGCTTCCGTCTTTTGCTTTCAGAACTGCGCCTTTTGTAATGATATTTCTTCTAGCATACTGTGTGTTTGCTTTATTTTCTATAACTGTTATAATTTCAAGTTTCTTTGATTTTTTGCCTGTTTCATCAGCAACTATGACAAATTTTTCTTTTCTTAGCTCAATTTTTTGGCTATTTCCTCTTTTACTAACAGTTCTTCTGTCAATTTTATTTTCTTCAGTAACAACTGTTGTTTCTGCAGCATTTCCGCCTCTCCAAGAGAGTTTTTTACCGCATCTTCTTTTACTTGCGCGAATTCCGCCAGTTGTGGTTTTTCCGCTTTTCATATGCCATTCTGTCATTTTTCCACCATTTTAAAAACTTAAATCTGCTTTTCATTCCTATGCAGTTAATTCAGATAGGAAAAAAGCAATTTGCTACCACTACGGGCAGGATTACTACTGATTCATATAACGCGACTATTAAAAAGCTTACGTTTGCATCCTCAAAAGGTTTTGTGCAAATCGTGCCCTTAAAACTTGCTTCAGGGACTAAACACTTAAAGTATGCCCTGGTAAAATCACTTGAGTCTTTTAAAAATGATTCTGCAGTAACAAAAAAGCCTGAGTTGGAGTTCATTCTTCACTTTACTGCTGAAAATCAGTTGAATAAAGCACTCAATAAGGCTAAATTCAGCAATGAATCTCTTGTTCTTATTTGCGAAAAAAATATTTTTAATGAAATAAAGAAAGAGCTTAATTTTGAAGAGCAAAAAATCGAGTTTGGAAAAAATAAAAATGAATTAATGAAATTTTACTCTATTTCTGAAAGAGAGCTGAAAACTTTTTTTGATTTGAAAAACGCTTTAGAAGAATTAATTATTCAAAGGTGTGTGTTTGCTTCATTTGAAAAATAAAAAAAGAGTATTTGTATACATAATAATTTCTTTTTTACTTTGGATTCTTATGGAGTACATTACTTCGTGGAGCTCAAGAATGGGTGAATGGTTTTCATTACTGCCTTGGGTTTTGATTCAGTATTTAGTAATAATTTTGATTTTTGTTTTCTTTTTTTACTTTGCAAAAGTTTCTCAGAAAAAAGTATTCCTTACTATGTTGGTTGTGATGTATGGGTTTGAATTCCTCTGGCAGAACCCTCTGCTGTTTAGTGTAGATTCTTTTTTGTGGGCTTCTGCTTTGTTGATTTTTATTTGGTCAATCCTTACTTTTGTTCCTTACTGGATTGCTGAAAGAGTTTGAATTTTTAATTTGTAATTATTTATTTTCCTCAAAATTAGCATTAAGCACTTCGTGAATTTTTTGTGCTTTTTTGGGTCCCATTTTTTCAACTTCTTGTAGTTCTTTTACGCTTGCAGTTACTATTCCTCTTACTGTTCCAAATTTTTTAAGCAAAGCTTTCGCTAGGCTTGGCCCAACTAATGGAAATCCTTCTGTTAAATATTGCTGTTGTTCTTGAACCGTAAAACCTTTTTTTCCAACTCGAAGTCTAATTTCACTTTCTTTTCCTAATTGTTCTTTTTTAGCAATTTGATAAAGAAATCTCGCGGTGTCTTCTTCATCGCGCGCATAAAGAATTGGTACTCTATAATTCAATGCAATTGACGCAAGAATTCCTTTGATTGCATTTTCATGCATATTTCTCAATGTATAAATCTCTTCAGGATTTCCTTCAAGAATAATTAATGGCGCAGAATAATTTGAAACCATCATTGTAAGCTGATTAAACAAACGCCCGTCCATTATTGAACTCAAAAAATCTTCAACTGTTTTTCTTTCAACACAAACATTATCGCTTAAAATAAAATCTCCGACTTCAAGTTGTTTTACATTCACTATTGCATCCATTTCCTTTAACCTTAATGTAACTCCTGATGCCCGTTCTCTTGTGTCAGCATAAATCATTACTGTTTCGCCAGTTTTGTCCATGAATTTTGAAAGTGTTGTTTGCGATGCAAGTGTTTTTTCTGGTATTGCTCTTGGTGATTGTAATTGTTTTAGTGTGGAGTGCATTTTTTTTTCTTTGGCTCTGCTTGCATAATAAAA
>CAYMWD010000140.1:0-3115 GCA_964394025.1 uncultured archaeon
ATAACCTGAACCGCTTACAGTAGCCATAAGAATTCCGCAACCACTTGGTGCTTCAACTTCAAGCCTTCCAGTTGAAACTTGCATAATAGGATTATCCAAAAGAAGTCCTTCGGAACATCTTAATTCTACTGTTAATAATTTTCCTTCAAGTTTTATTCCGCTTGGTCCAACAAAAGTCATACTTTTCAAATGGGTCTGATTTGTAATTTCGGGTTGAAGAGTAACTGTAAGAGTATCTTCAGACTTAGCGAGTATAAATCTTTTTGTTTCAGTTTTGAAATCATTTCCGCTTACTCTTACTCCAAAATCAATTCCCATCGGAACATTTTCAAAAGTCGCAAAACCGCTTCGATTTGTTGTTTCAATTAATGATTCATCTAAATCAAAAAGAGTAATATTAGCTTTCCAAAGTCCTGAGCCTTCTGTGTTTTCAACTTTTATTGTAAGCGTTCCTTCTCCGCCAGTTCCTGAAAAAAGCAGAAAAAAAGCAAGTATAATAACAAGTAAAATAGCGCCTCCTGCAATTGCAATTTTAGCATTTGGTTGCGATTCTAATGTTTCTTTAAATTGTTCAATAAATTCCATGGAACCAGAAATACTAATTATTTTGTATAATATAAAGGTTACTAAGCCAAATTAGTTTATACAATTAACCCCTGCTTCAAGGTTGTTTGTAAATTCGCTTATGTTTCTTTCATTGCCGGTTGTAGTGTAAATAGTTTGAGGATTCCACCAGAATTTTGTTGTATCTCCTGTGTTCGTAACACATACTGTTCCTTCATTAACAAGGTTGAATACATCTGCAATACTATTTATTGTACCAAGACTTCCGCCTGAATAATTGTTGTATTCCATTCCTGAAATTCCTGTAACTCCTACTATTTCTCCTGATTGGTCGGCGGTAAGGAATTCCATTCCTCCTGGTGCTTGATGAGTTTTAATAACATAATTTTTCACTGGGTCAGTGTAAGTAATTGTTCTCAAATACACGTCTCCTTTTTTCTGAGCTGTTTCCCAATCAATAACATAGAAGTTTTGCCAGTCAAGTAAATTATCATTTTCTGTTGATGATCTATCTGGTTTTTGATAGAATGCTTCAGTAACTGGAATTCCTGTAAAATCAAAACAACTTCCCGCGCCATCCCAATAACCAATTGTATTTCCGACATTCACTGGATTGTTATTTTCAAGCATTGAATAATATGCGCTGAATTTTTCTTCAGTAAGTGTATCTTGCGTAACTTTCATTACTAGCGGAGTAGCTTGGCTTGGCTGGAAAATAATGCTTCCTTTTTTACCTGAAGGTTTTTTGTATTCAAGAATCATTCCTCTTGTTGCAGGGGCAGTATTCAAGCTGTAAAAGCTTCTTTCAATTTTCACCTCGGTACTTGTAACTGGATTGCTTGCTAAATCTTGATAAGTTTTCACTGCTGGTATTTCATTGCTGATTTGCAATAATTCTGCTTCATTAGCATTATTGTAACCCGAACCGTAATTCTGTCTTTCATAATTATTTCCTTTCAGTCCAACCAATCCATCAATCGGCATTGAATAAAATGGCGAATTAGGGAATGGGTCGTCCAGTTTGTACGCAGAAATAACTACTGCTGCAATAGGTTCTCCATTGTCATCAAATAATCTCCAATCATCATCTCCAAAATAAAGTGCAAATTCTATTCTATAAAGTCCTGCACTTGGTAATTCTCCACTATCAACATATTTTCTTCTGAGTGCGAATCCTTCTTTGTCCATTAGTTTGTTGAAGCCATATTGAGTTCCATTAGAATCAACTGAAAGTCTAGTAAAATATTCGTCAGTATCGTCAAAACTTTCATAAGTGTAATATTGTGAAAAATCATGGAAAAACTCTTTTGAATAATTATCTTTCATTAAGTATGCATCAAAAATCAATAAATCAGCAAGTTCTTGTTCATTTTTAATTGGGTCCCAAATAATATTTTCTTTTCCTTTAAGATAAGTCAATATTACTGGTTCACCATAGTAAGTTTCAGTAGTTTTCATTGTACAACTCCCTGGGCTTCCTGATTCTTCTTCGCTCGATTCATCGCCACTAAGACTAAATGTTCCTTTGTAAATTCCTCCTTTTGCTGGGCTTGTGTCAATTATTAATTGGTTTGAAGCACTTGAAAGTTTTGCTACTATTCCGTAAATTCCGTCATCTGCTAATACAAAGTCACAAGTTCCTGTAGCAATATCATTTGCAGGCACATTGTTAATTGTGATACTGCAATTTTCTAAATATCCCCCTAAATTTCCTGCATTAACGTCAACAGTTACATTTTCTATAAATGCAGTATTATTTTCAACAGTAACAGTAACTTGAACAACATCTCCGTTTTCTTTAGGTTCAATTTTTGAAACACCAATCATTTCATTTTCAACATCATTCACGCCTGTAACTTCTTCAAATTGATTTTCTGCTTCAGCTTCATAATCTGTTTCTTCTGGGCAACCAAGATCAAAATTATTATTATTTAAAAATTCATATAATCTGCTAATTTTTTTATTCAATTCAATAGTGAATTGAGTAGCATCACAATAAATGTAATCTGGATTTTTTGCATCGCATTGATTGAATGTAATTCCGCCTCTATTTTCATTCCAACTCCAATTAAATTTAACTCGTGGAATTGCTCCTGGGCCAGTTCTTCCTATCGATGTTCCACTTTGACAAGGATAGGTATCAAAGTTTACTTGAGTTAAAGATTCTGTTTCTTCAGATGTTCTGAATTTCACATGGAATTTTTGAGTGTATTCAGTATCAAATGCATTTTCACAAACACTTGGATTAACCCAAAACATTCCGAAATCACCTGAGCCACAAGTAACTTCTCCTTTTTCATGAGTAATATCTCTTTCTACGCCAATAAAGAATTCAGCGCCGCCTTTATCGTTAAGAACTGGAGAAATATCAAGACGAGCCTCATAGACCTCGCTATTTTTTCTTTTATTTTTTAACTCACCATAGAAAGGCAACTTGTTAGTTTTAATGGTCTTCCAAAGATTTTTATAATAATCTTTTTGCATTGGATAGCTCCATAAAATCCCGGCTTTTTTCCCTAGAGCTTCTTCTAGACTATAACCGGTAAGCTTT
>CAYMWD010000141.1:0-3033 GCA_964394025.1 uncultured archaeon
GGATTTTCGAGTAAAGTTTCATCTGCAACACCTTTGCGACTCCTTGCAGAAATTAATTTTAAAAACCAAAATGGAACGATAATTGTAAAAGAAAAAAATTTGCTTTCTTTTTGGCCTTTTGATGAAGGAGGCGGAATAATAATTAATGATTATTCAAACGGCTATACTGGAGCTGTTAATGGAGCAGATTGGAATAATGGAATTTCAGGAACAGCACTTGAATTTAATGACGGAAGCGAATATGCTGAACTTCCCCGTATAATAACAAGCAACACAGGAACATTGTTGTTTTGGTTTAAACCAAATGATTTAACAGGACAAACTTTATTTGACGCATCTACTGCTAGCAAATATTTTTTTGTCGATATTGATAATTCAGGATATTTAAGATTTTGGCACGAGGATTCAACAGACGCTGATTTCCAAGATGCACGATACAATATTTCTTCATTAAGCACAGAGGAATGGCATTTGGTTACTGCAATATGGAAATTTAATGGAAGTCCTGCAACACAACTTTACTTAGACGGATATAAAGTTGATGAAGACCTTGATTCTGCAGGAAATATTCCTACTTTTTTAACCCCTTACATTGGAGAAACAAGAAGCAATTATGCATCGACATGGACATATAACGGACTTATTGATGAAATGAGAATTTACGATAAAGAATTAACTGCAAGCGAAATTGAAAATTATTATTTAAATACAAAACACTGAGCTGAAAAAAATGAAAAAAATTAATAATAAAATGAATTCAAAAGGTCAAATTTTTTCCATTGATATGATACTTGCAGGAGTAGTATTTTTGCTTATACTTACTTTGATTGCTACTTATTCAAATCACACAGCAAACCGTGTAGATATTATTGAAAGTGATAATGAAAGAGACGAAACAGCAAATCTTGTTTCAAATTCACTTATTTATTCACAAGGAAATCCATTGAACTGGGAAAATAAAACAATTACAGGAATTTCTTCAATTGGAATTATTAAAGAAAGAAATGTTATTGACAAACAAAAATTACAGCAACTTGTTGATTTAAACACAGGTAATTATGAAGAAGTGAAGGATTTACTTGGCGCATCTAAGTACGGGCTTAAAATTGAATTAGAAGCACTCCAAAATGGACAGATGATTGCTGAATTTGGAATTGACCCAAGCACTGAAGAAAAAGTAAGCAGTGCAAATAGATTTGCGTTTTATGACGGCGAAGAAGTTCTGCTTAGAGTGAAGGTGTTTGAATGAAAAAAGGAATTGTAATTTCTTTAGATGCAATGATGGCACTATTCATAATGTTAACAATGTTGTCACTTGCAACTTTTTATCTTGGACAAGTGAGTTATGAAGAAAATTCAAATTCAAGCTTAAGAGAAAGTGCAATGGATACTCTTAATGTTCTTGAAAAAAACGGAAACTTAGAATATGCGGTTCAAAATGACAAAGTAAATGTTTTGAGACAATACATTAACAAGCTTCCTAATTCATTGTGTTTTGATTTGACAATTTATAGTGCAACTGATTCAGAAAATGCTTTGTATGCAGTTGTAAAAGGAACTTGCAAAAAAGGAAGCGAAGATTCTGCAACAATAAACCGAAGTTTTTTAGTTAAAGATATTTCAGGGAATGCTGATTTTTATATTGCAAGAATGAGTGTATGGAGGAACTTTTAATGAACAAAGGATTTGTAATCAGCATGAGTACATTTCTGATTGCTTCAATACTCGTTATTTTTGCAGTGTTTTATTCCGGCTATGCTGAAAAAAGCGAACAAAACATTCTAAATTCTTTTACAATTGAAAAAGCAGGATTTGTTGTAGATGATGTTGAAACAGATATAAACAAAATTATTGGAACAGGAATTGATATAAACCAAGGAACTACAAGTGCAGTAATTATTTTCAAAGACAGACTTCCAGGAGATATGAACAAATCACAGCTATTGGATTTGAAAGAATTTATTGATACTAATTATGCAGGACAACAAAATTCACAAATAACAATTAATGTAAGTGAACTTGCTGATTGAAGAACTGAAGCAATATTTTCTAATGGATTACAGTATGATTACGAATATTCTGATTTAGGCGATAATGCAGTTCAGTTCTATATGCCCGCAGGAGATACAAGTGCAAGCAGAATTGATATTAATGTAACAATAAATGATTCGAGTGTTGAAGTTATTCCTTGGACTTGGCAGGATATTACAGGAGATATTGAGGTTACACTTAATTTTACTGATGAAAATGTTTCAAATGCAGTTAGTTATTCAGGAAAAATTAATTCAGCAATACAGAACACTTACCAGTGGAATTACAGCACTAACCCAGGAGATGGCTTCTACATAATTGTAGGGGATATTGATTCTAATCTTAGTGCAGTAAGAATTGTTGAATCAATTGATGATTCTGTTTCTATTGCAGAAACGAGTATTAAAACTGAATTAAGTGCAATTGAGGAACTAAGTTGGTATTATAATGGAGATTTGAATTACTCTCAATCAGGAGTAAATATTAACAAAAAAATATTGGAAAAACGAGGTTAGGGGTTAATTTATTAATAAAAAAGTATTAATATTCGCGAACGGTGTGTAAAATGAAAAATGATAAACCAATAATTCCAGTTGTAAAAAAAAGTGTTTTTCAAGAATTTGAAGAAACTATTTTTAGAACCCCTGTTGATGACATTTTTGAAAAAATGAAAAAAAATGAAAAAATTACTTTTAAAGAAGCATCTGAAAAAACAGGGCTTTCAATTGATTCTGTTGAAAAAATCGGACTTGCTCTTGAAAAAAGAGGAGTAAGTGATGTACATTACCCTGAGCTTTTACTAAGCAGTCCTTGGATTTCACTTGAAACCGAAATTGATACTACTGAACCTGCAAAAACCTCAGGCAAGATTTTAGAGGAATATTCTTTTATTGTTGATTTTGTTCCTGTTGAAGTTAAAGTTCTTGAACTCAAAGGCGAACAAAGACCTGTTTATTTCATTAATGCTCCTAAAATAAGACCTTATACTAAAATTTTTACTGA
>CAYMWD010000142.1:0-3030 GCA_964394025.1 uncultured archaeon
GATGAATAAATCATATTTTTTATAACTTTTAAATGAGTGTGTTTTTTGTATGGGTATTTTAGTTACAATTATTTTTGCAACATTTTTAATAAGTTTAACCGCATTTGTTGGAGCTTTAACTTTATTTTTCAAAAAACAATTAATTGATAAAATTCTGCTTATTTTTGTATCCTTTTCGGCTGGTGCGTTAATGGGTGGTGCGTTTTTACATTTGTTACCTAAAGCAATTTTAAAAGTGGGTTTTAATTCAAGTGCTATTTTAGATTTATTTTTGTTTTTTTTATTAGGGTTTTGTGTTTTTTTTGTATTAGAGCAATTTATTAGATGGCATCATTGCCATTCAACAAATCATAAAATAAAACCGGTTTCTTATCTTATTTTAATTGGTGATGCAATTCATAATTTTATTGATGGGTTAGTAATAGCAGCATCATTTGCAATTTCTTTTTCTACGGGGGTTACTACTACTCTAGCAATAGCTTTACATGAAATTCCTCAAGAAATAGGTGATTTTGGGTTATTAATTTATGGTGGTTTTGATAGAAAAAAAGCTTTGTTATTTAATTTTGCATCTGCTTTAACAGTTGTACTTGGCGGAATTGTAGGTTATGGATTATATGCACTTATGGATACAAGCATTGTTTTTCTGTTACCTTTTGCAGCAGGTAACTTTGTTTATATTGCTTCATCTGATTTGATTCCTGAAATTAAACATAAAGATAACACTAAAGAATCAGTAATACATTTTATTGCATTTGTGTTTGGAATTAGCTTAATGTTTGGAGTAAAATTTTTATTTTAATAAAAAAAGGCAATATTAATGAAAACTTATTTAGAATGTATTCCTTGTTTTTTAAATCAGGCTTTAAGAGTAATGGATTTTGAAAAAATAGATTCTTGCACTAAACAAAAAATTTTTAAAAAAATTTTAATTAAACTTTCCGAATTAGATTTGAAAAATAATCCGCCTGAATTTGCTTTATTTATTTATTCTATAATAAATGAAGAAGTTGGCAATTCTAATTTTTATGAAAAAATAAAAAAAAATGACACTAATATTGCACTTAAACTGATTCCTGAAATTAATAAGATTTCTAAAAAATACGATGATTATTTAAATTTTTTAATTAAAATTGCAATAGCAGGAAATATAATGGATTTTGCAGCAAATCCTAAATACAATGCATTAGAAACAATAATTCGTAGTGTTAATTCAAAATTTGCAATAAATGATTATGTTATTTTGAAAAAAGAAATTTTAACTGCAAAAACTATTGCCTATATTGTTGATAATGCAGGAGAACTTGTTTTTGATAAACTTTTAATTGAAGAAATTTCACGAATATCGAATGCACAAATAACTATTTTTGTAAGATCTGAACCAATAATAAATGACGTAACTGAAAAAGATGCTAAAAATCTTAAAATTGATAAACTGCCTAATGTTAAAATCAAAAAAATAGAAACAATTTTTCCATTTATTAATAAATCAAAAAATCTTGAAAAAGAATTTAACGCTTTTGATTTGATTATAAGTAAAGGCCAGGCAAATTACGAATGTCTTTCTGAATTCAAAGGTAATGTTTATTTTTTATTAGTAGTTAAATGCGAAGTGATTGCAAAAGATATAGGGGTAAAAAAATCTGATTTTGTGCTTTTTAAAAAAAATAGCTAACAGTTGTTAAAGTAAGGTTTTTATTAGTTCTTAAAGAAGAATTGATTTAACAGTAATAATTTTTGCGGGAGTACCAAAGCGGTCAACTGGGACAGACTCAAAATCTGTTGGCTTAGTGCCTTCGTAGGTTCGAATCCTGCCTCCCGCAAACTTCCTTGCAAAGTTTTACTTTGCGAGGCCTCGTACCTATAAGGTACAAGGTTTCTTTCTCTTACGAAGAGAAAGAGAAAAAGTTTGATTAAAAAGAAAAAGAAAAGTGCCCTTATTTTATGAGCACTTCTTTTACGTCAAGATTATATTCTGTTCCTGTTTTTGACCATTTGCCGACAAATATTTTTGCACCATCGGCTGTAAGTTGGCAACTGTCACCGCTCACGTTTATCTGATTTTCATTTTTTAAATCTTCAAGATTTCCTGAACATGAATTACAGCAAGGGTTTTCAGCAGTACATGCCATTAATGTGCACATCACCATTTCATCTAGAAAACCTCTTACTTGAATTTCTGTTCCATCATAAAGCTCAGGATTATTTGCAAGATCACTTACATCAAGAATATCATACGAAATTGGGCATGATTCAAACTCACAAAAAGGAGCTTTTCTTGAAACTGCTGAACCATCAGAACATATTTTTGCATCTTCATTACAAGCAATGTTTCCCATTTTTGTCCAACCAAGTTTTCTCATAGTGTCTGCATATTTTGAATCAACCTTTACAGCAATCTCATCGCCTCTTGCACAAGAACATGAATTGCAAGTAACCTCGTACTTGTCTCTTTCAGCATAATCATATACTTTTATTCCATATTCTTTCAGCAACCAGTCTTTGATTGCATAATCATCTGGAATCTGTTCACATACTATGTCTGAATCATCATCCAAACAAGCACCATATGCCCATTTTTCCCAAGGGTTGCCCATGCACTGAATAGGCTCTATAGAGAACCAAACTTGTTCATCATTTAATTCTCCAAATGTAAACTCTTTCAAATCTTTTAGTGAATAGAGTCTATTTGCCTTTAGCATTTTGTCTGAAAGAGTGTACAACACATCGCTAATGTAAAGAGCTCTTTTTACTTGGTAATCATTTCCATAATAATACCCTCTCTTTAATTCTTCTTCATCGCTAATGTGTGTTATTCTTCCTATTTCTTCAAACCCATTTTCTAAATTAAGTTTGAAAACCATTGCGCCTTGGAAAACATATTCTCCATATTGTGGACTGCTCATCTGCATTGAAGGAGCAATAGAAGTTGATGTTCCATTGCTTTCTGGTGCAGGCATTTTCTTTGATGCTTCAGGTATTTCTGCAAGAGTTACTGGAATAACAAGCAATTCTTTTTCTTTATCATAA
>CAYMWD010000143.1:0-3022 GCA_964394025.1 uncultured archaeon
ATTCGTGTACAAGCTGAACACATTTTTCAAAATGCTTTTCGATTGAATCGCCCGTACCATTAAAACCTGATGCTCCTGCATGACCGCCACCTTCACCTGGAAAAAAATTTTCAAGTTTGTTGAATACATCTCGGGCTAAATCAAATTTGTTTCTATTAAGCCAAGTGTTATTTACTCTTCCTGAAATTCTTACTTTGTTTTCTTCAGCATAACCGCAGAAAGAAACATCAGCACCAACTCTAATCAATGCATTTGCCGCTTCTGCTTCAAAAGAGCCTACTTCAGATGTTGCTATTAGTGCTTTTCCGCTTTTGTAAATTCTGACTCTTCTAGCTGCTTTGAGCGCAGCTATTTTTTCAGAAATGTCTTTTTCTGTTCTAAAAAGTACAACTAAATCAGAATAATTTGTTTTAGCATTTTCCATCACTTCCGCCATTATTCTAAAAGTATTATGGTCAGCAATTAAGAATGAGGAAGAATCAGTAATTATCCCTGAAGCAATGCATTGCAAAGCATTTTTTGGTATTTTTACTTTTGTTTTTTTCAAAAGCTGATAAACAATTTCAGTAGTAGAAATAGCATTTTTGTTTATTAGTGAATTTTTTTCAGTCGCCATTTTTTCTTTTTCTTCAGAATGATGGTCTATAATGAATTTTTCTCCCTTGAATGAAAGAAATTTTTCCTGCATGTTGCCTAACATTTTTGATTTGTTAAAATCAAGACACAAAACAGAATCAAATTTTGAAAAATCCGCTTCAAAAGAATAAGGAATTTGAATTTTTTTTGCAAGTGCTTTTGCATTAAGATTTAGATGTTCAGGAACAAGAATTGTTGTTTTTGTTTTTCCTTTAAGAGAGAAGTGGATTGCTGCTGCTGATGCAATCGCGTCCACGTCAGCTCCTGCGTGGGTCAGAATAAGAACCCTTTTTCCAAAAAGAGGGGAAAAGGATTTGAGGGGCATTATTTTGCCTCTTTTTTGTCCTCGTTTCCTTTGTTCATAGATTCTATTTCTGTTTTAAGGCTATTCAGTTTGTCAAGAATGGTTTCTTCTTGTTTTTTCACTGTTTTTAATCTAAGGTCAATTGTTTCTTTTTGATCTTCAAGTTCTTTTTTTACTTTGCTTACGTCGCTTAGTATTAGAATGTTTCCTACTGCTTTGTAAACTTTCTTTTCTTTAGTGTCTTTAAGCTCGCTAATTGCTTCTCCGACTACTTTACTTTGAACAGTTAGTGTCTGTACCTGATTTTCTATTGCACCTAGCTGTACTCTGCTTCTTTCGAAATCCTGTATCAGCTTGTTGATTTCACTCATATTTTTGTCCTCCCTATAAACTAATCTCGAGACATAATTTCAATAACCTCGTATAAGAGGACATTGATGCTTTCATTGCTGTCTCATCTTTAGCATTTACTTTTAGCAAAACAATGTTTTTATTCGTTTTTATATTTGTTTTTGCACGTTTTTCGAATTTATTATCGAGTTCCACTGAAATCGCTTTGGCTGATGCCTGTGCTGATTCCTCATTCGGGAACTCTAATTTAAATTCGTCTGAATACATTCAGCGCGCCTTTAGTGTTTTTGTAACAGGGTCTCTGGTTTTAGTAAAGACTTTGGAACCGCATGAAGGGCATCTTACTGCTCCTGTCATTAGGAGTGAGACTTCTTTTTTGCAGTTAAGGCATTGATACATTTACTCCGCCTCCTTTGCTTCTTCTTCAATAGCTTCTTCAATAACTTCTGTTTCTTCAACCTTGGCTTTTACTGCTTTTGGTTTAGAGTGTTTTTTTGCTTTATCTTTAACCTCTTTTGCTTTTGTTTCTTCTTTTACTGTTTCTTCTTTTTCTTCAGAAACAGGAGCAAGTTCTGTTGTTGATGTTGCAAATTTTTTCTGTGAAACTATTTTAGAGATGGTTTTTCCTGTGAGTGTCTGAGGAAAATATGCTCCTCCAACAAACTCAAAACCACATTTTTTGCACAAAAAAATGCCTTTGTTTTCCCTTTTAACTGAGTCTGAACCACAGTGAGGGCATTCTTTAGCTTCTTTTTGTTTATCTTCTACTTTAAGGAGTCTCTTCCTTATTCCAACACCGTATCTTGAACCGAAACGGCCTGCACTTCCTACTTTTTTGGTATTGCCCATATATTATTCCCCTATAGTAACTTTCTTATTTGTTTACTGTTCTTAAGAGCAGTGTCAATTGCAGCATCAATTTCGCTTATTTTGAATGAACCTGCAAGTCCTTTTTGCATTGCAGCAATATTGTTGTCTTCAGTTACTGAAACTGAAAAACGAGCACTCATTGCTTTTTCTTCTTCCAAAATAGGGTCTGCTATAATAGTATTGCCTATTTTTGCAAATGTATTTAGAATAGGTTTGAACTTCAATGGAAGTTTTCCTGCGTATTCTCCTTTTACAATTTCTCCGTCTTCAACTTTTGGAAGTTTTGCATTTAACAATGCGCTGATTCCTGCAATTGCTCCAGCATCGAAAAGATTTCCATCGTGGTTAATTGAGTATATATCCACAAATCCAACAAGAACTTTTTCACCTTCAACTATGCAAAGGTCTTTGAAATCCATTGTTTTACTTTCTCTAATTCCTCTGTCAATTACTCTTGAAACTTCGATTGCATTTGGTGAAGGAGGTCCGAATTCAAATTCTGAACTAGACATAGGCAATAATTCCATTCCTACACTTATACTTCCTTCAGCAGGAGAATCTGGATATGGCTGACCTACAACAAATTTTACTCCGGCAACTACTTCTGTGTTACCCATTTTTACTCTTGCTGCACCGTCTGCGTTTTTACTGACATCTCTTGAAATTTCGATTTTTCTTACTTCATCGATTTTTCTCTGGTCAGATCTTTTTCCCTCTTTGAGGCCTGATACTATTCGGTCAACTCTCAAATCCCAAAGTTCTGATATCATTTCTTTTCATCTCCTTTAATGTTCTCGTATTTTTCTTTAAGCGCTTTTGCCTGTATTTCGTGAACTTTTTTTGATGCTTCAAAACCAAGTT
>CAYMWD010000144.1:0-2991 GCA_964394025.1 uncultured archaeon
TTGAGCTTAACCATTGCAAAATCAGGTTCAATTCCAGTTGTATCACAATCCATCAACAAACCTATTGTTCCGGTAGGTGCAATTACAGTAGTTTGTGCATTTCTAAAACCGTTTTTTTCACCAAGCGTCAAAGCTTTATCCCATGCTTCCTTTGCAGCATCGAGCAAATCAACCGGACAAAAATGAGAATTAATTCCCAAAGGCTTTACTGTAAGATTTTCATATTCCTCTGGGTTTGCATTATATGTTGCTCTTCTGTGATTTCGTATTACTCTGAGCATATCTTTTTTGTTATGCTCATATCTTATGAAAGGGCCAAGCACTTCAGCCATTTCAGCACTTGTTGCGTATGATTCGCCTGTAAGAATTGCAGTTATAGCTCCTGCGATTGCTCTTCCTTTATCTGAATCATAAGGAATTCCTGAAAGCATAAGCATACTTCCAAGATTTGCATATCCTAATCCAAGAGTTCTGTAATCATAACTTTTTTGTGCAATTTCTTTTGCAGGAAACTGTGCCATAAGAACACTTATCTCAAGAACAATGGTCCATATTCTTACTGCATGTTTAAAATCATCAATTTTAAAATCACCTTTTTCATCAGTGAATTTTACAAGATTAAGACTTGCAAGATTACAAGCAGTATTATCCAAAAACATATATTCTGAACAAGGATTTGAAGCATTTATTCGTCCATCCTTAGGGCAAGTGTGCCATTCATTGATTGTATCATCATACTGTAAACCAGGATCAGCACAATGCCATGCTGCTTCAGCAATGTTATTCCAAAGGTCTTCTGCTTTAAGTGTTTTAGCAATTTTATCATTTGTTCTAAATTTAAGGTCCCAATAACCATCGCTTTGAATTGCTTCAATAAATTTATTGCTAATTCTAACAGAATTGTTTGCATTTTGACCTGAAACAGTAGTATAAGCTTCTGAATTATAATTAGTGTCATACGTGTCAAAATCGATTTTTTTAATTCCCTGTTTAGCAAGTTGAATTGTTCTAAACACATAATTTGCAGGCACTCCATCATCAAGTGCTTTTCTTACTGCCTTTGCAAGTTCCTTGTTTTCTTTAATAATTGGTTTTCCTTTAACGCTATCCATTATTTTGTTTAAATGAGAATTGCAAATTTTGCTTCCTGCAACAAGGCTAGCAACTTTTTGTTCTTCAAGAACTTTCCATTTTACAAAAATTTCAATATCCGGGTGATCAACATCAAGACAAACCATTTTTGCAGCTCTTCTGGTTGTTCCGCCTGATTTAATCGCACCAGCAGCTCTGTCAAAAACTTTTAGAAATGACATCAAACCAGAGCTATATCCTCCGCCTGAAAGAGGTTCACCAGTTCCTCTTAAAGTTGAAAAATTTGTTCCTGTTCCAGAACCATATTTGAAAAGCCTTGCTTCTCTTATTGCTAAATCAAATATCCCGCCTTCATTAACCAAATCATCGCTTACTGATTGTATAAAACAAGCATGCGGCTGAGGGTGTGAATAAGAATCTGTTGATTTTTCTAAAACTCCTGTATCAGGGTTAACAAAATAATGTCCTTGTGCAGGGCCAGTAATACCATAAGAATGGTGCAAACCAGTATTGAACCATTGAGGGCTATTTGGGGCTGCGTATTGATTTACCAGCATGAATTTAAGTTCAGCTTCAAAAGCATCTGCATCCTTTGCTGATGCAAAATAATTGTACTTTTCGCCCCAAAATCTCCAAGTCTCAGCAAGTCTTGAAACAATCTGTCTAACACTTTTCTCAGGTCCAAAAACTTGTTTGCCGTCATTATCAAGCAAAGGTTTACCATTTTTATCAAATTGAGGCACACCAGCTTTTCTAAAATATTTCTGAGCAACAATATCAGTTGCAATTTGACTCCAAGATTTAGGGATTTCAATATCCTTCATTTCAAAAACAGTGCTACCATCAGGATTTTTTATTGCAGATTTTCTATACTCATACTCAACAACATCTAAAGGGTCTTTTTCAGGGGTAGTGAAAACTCTAGGTATTTCAAGCCCTTTTATTTTTTCATTTTCCTTTATTTCTTTGTTTTTAGCGGTATTGTGAGCAGATTCTTGAGTTTCGTGTATAGCAGTTTCTTCATCCATTTTATCCCTCGTGAGCCTTTATTTCTGACTTTTCTATAGCAGGAATAAATTATTGTTCTTCCATATAAAAAGCTTACTTTTCATAAAAACTTATACAAAAAATTAACTAATTTAAAGTAAATTAGTTAGGTTTTTTAACTATTTTTAGCCTATTGTGATAAAAGGGTTAATTTTTCTAACTTTTTATTGCTTTTTTATTGTTTTATTTTATAATTATTCTTTTTATACTATTCTTTTTATCTATTTTGAGTTAGTTCTTTTTTTAAACAGATTTTTTCTTATTTCTTCGAGGTGTTTTTTTGAAAGAAATTAATGATTCAGAATTTGATGATTTTGTAAAATCCAATGAAACAGTTATAATTGATTTTTGGGCAGATTGGTGCGGTCCGTGCAAGATGGTTGCTCCTATTTTTGATGAACTATCAAAAGAATTTGAGGGTAAAGCGGTTTTTGCAAAAATGGATATTACTGAAAATCCAAATACGCCTTCAAAATTTGGAGTAGTTTCAATTCCAACTTTTCTTATTTTTAAAAATGGTGAAATTTCAGGGGAATTGCACGGTGCAATGTCAAAGCCAGATTTTAAAGCAAGACTTAACGAACTGTTCTAAACAGTTCGCTTAATCTTTTTTTATAATTTTTTAAGCGCTGATTTTATTTCTTCTATTTTTTTAGCGTTTACAATTTCGACTCGTGTTTTTTTTGTTCCTTCAATTCCTTTTGTAAATTGCATTGCTTTTATTTTCAAATCAGTAAATTCAACAACCCTGTATTTTTTGCATAGTTCATAATATTCAAAAAATAAATTTACTTTTTCTTCTTCGCTCGCTTTTCCTCCTTCTGTAATCTCTCTAAAAATAAGTGGGTTTCG